>CASGHA010000173.1 GCA_949319355.1 uncultured Methanospirillaceae archaeon
TCGGCTTCTCTCTAAGAAGGCACGGTATATCTGTAGGATTTCATTCCTTTTTTTTCAGACTCAGTATTTTATTCGGGTCACCGGGATACGCAGGCGCCGGACTCCTTTGCAGCGTTCATCACCGCGGATGACACTGCCTTCACGACCCTCCGGTCCAGGGGATTTGGTAGGATATGAGTCCTGTTTGGCCGGGAAACCGTTGCAGCAAGGGCATAGGCAGCAGCGAATTTCATTTCGTCATTGATCCTGGTAGCACATGCATCGAGGGCACCCCGGAACACCCCCGGAAAGGCAAGGACGTTGTTGATCTGGTTTGGGTAGTCACTCCGTCCGGTGCCGACCACTGAAGCCCCGGCTGACAACGCCACATCCGGAGTGATCTCCGGCACCGGGTTTGCCATGGCGAATACTATGGGATTCGGATTCATCGACCTGATCATTTCAGGTGTAACGATTCCTCCGGTTGAAACCCCGATGAGCACGTCAGCACCAAAAAGCGCATCTCCGAGAGTGCCGACCCGGTTGTCATGGTTCGTCTCACCGGCAAGGATATACTTGTACTTGTTCGCATAGAGCCGGTTACGGGAACGGTGGATGATCCCCTGAGTATCGCATACCGTAACGTGTGAAATGGCGCTGCATGTCCTGCTCTGGTACCCGATGCACCGTATCATCCGGGTGATGGCATATCCTGCCGCCCCGGCCCCGCAGACGACGATACGGAGGTCCTCGAACCGCTTGCCGGTCGCTTTGCATGCGTTTAACAATGCTGCGAGGACGACAATAGCCGTCCCGTGCTGGTCATCATGCATGACAGGGATACCAATCTCCTGGAGTTCTTCCTCGACCTGGAAACATTTCGGGGCTGCGATGTCCTCGAGGTTGATACCTCCGAAAACAGGGGCCATGTTCCTCACGGCATCGATAAAATCGGTTTCATAATGCTCGAAGCAAATTGGGAAGGCATCGATACCGGCAAATTTTTTGAAAAGCGCTGCTTTCCCCTCCATCACAGGGATAGCAGCATATCCGCCGATATTACCCAGACCAAGCACGGCTGAACCATCGGTCACTATCGCGACGGTATTACCCTTTATGGTATACCGGTATGCAAGGCTGTGGTCCCTGGAAATCTCCCGGCAGACCTCCGCCACCCCGGGAGTATATGCGAGGCTCAGGTCCCTTCTTGTCCGAATGGGCACTTTAACCTCCACGGAAAGTTTTCCATGGTATTTTTCATGCAGCAGGAGCGATTCGGCATAGATATTTTCAGGAGTCTTTTCACTCATACGACAATTCCGGATTACCTCTGGGTCTTAGTTTGAAACGGATGAATATTGTGGCTCTTTTTAAGAACCACAGGTGATTTATCCGGCCGCTTCTAATAGGGTACAACCTCGGATAACCGCATCCCCGGGTCATCCGACCTGCAAAACGATGAATATGGTACGGTATATCATATGAAACTAGCCGGGAAAGCCCTGCTCGGCATCGCCATAACCCTCGCAGGCTTTATAGTCCTTTTTGCCATTATAGCGGACACCGTCATCGTTGCCAGTTACACGGACCTTGAAGATCAGGAAGCCCGCTTAAACGTCGACCGGGTAGTTGCCGCCATCGACAGTGAACTTTCCGTCATAGACTACACTACGCGCGACTGGGCGTTCTGGGATGATACCTATCGGTATATCCAGGACAGAAATCAGCAGTACGCCGATACTAACCTGGGTGAAGGGACCCTCGAAACGATCAGGATGAACGTCGTCCAGTTCTATGACACGGAAGGGAAGCTGCTAACGGAACGTGGATATGATCCCTTCCCTCAAAGCAATACCAATGATCTGGCTGCCATACGGGAATGGGCGACTGGAAATCTCCCTGGTATGCAACCTCCGGAAAACGGTGAAGGAAACAGGGGAATCCTCATCCTCCCTGGCCAGGAGGCATACCTCGTAGTGATGCAGCCGGTACTCCGCAGCGATATGAGCGGTCCGCAGGCCGGGGTCCTCCTGATGGGCCGTACATTAGATGATAAAAAAATAGGAGAGATATCATCAACGACCCGTCTCCCCCTTTCATATGAGGTCCGATCTTCCGGGGCATCGACCGTGTTTATTCCGCTTGACGGCCGTGACACTCCCTGGATGACATCGGTGAACGTACTCAACCAGTCTGCGACAGCCTCATCAGCAACGATTTCCGGTAAAGGCGGCAAGGAGGCCCTCGGGTTGACCGTAACGACCCTGAGGACAATATCCGGCCAGGGCCGGGATATATATCGTTTCTTCATAGTCACCTTCTGCATCCTGAGTTTACTCCTCGGGGCTGCAATTCTTCTTATCCTCCGGATAATCGTGATTAAACCCCTCGACGTAGTCATGAGGCAGATCCGCGCATATGGTGAGGACCCAGGGGACCTGTCCCCTGAAACGCTCAGGGGAAACGATGAACTGGCAGATCTTTCCTCTTCAATAGCCGGCATGGTCCATAATATCCGTGAAAAGGACACCGCGCTCCGTCATTCTGAGGTTCAGTACCGCACGATCTTTGAGAACACCGGGACTGCCATGCGGATAATCGACCGGAACTGCCGCACCCTCCTTGTCAACTCGGAGTTCGAGAAGGTCCTCGGGTACAGGAAGGACGAGATAGAAGCATGGTCCGAATGCGACCCGTTCATCATCCCGGAGGACTTACCACGCGTCACGGAATACTTCCGGGTCAGGCAGGTCGACCCCGGTGCCGCACCGCGCCAGTACGAAGCCCGTGTCCTCGACCGGCATGGCAATACAAAAACAGCAGTCTTTACCGTTGCCCTGATACCGGGAACAGACCTCTCCGTCATATCCCTGTTTGATGTTACCGGTCTCCGCAAGGCCGAGGACGCGGCCAGACAGAGCGAGACCCGGTACAGGGCGATTGTCGAGGACCAGTCAGAGATCATCGTCAGGACGTCCCCTGACAGGAAGATAACCTTTGTCAACAACGCCTTCTGTCGTTTTTTTGGAAAAGAACGTGGACAACTTGAAGGTTCCGTATTCAGCCCCGACCTCGCGGAAGACGATACAACCAGGGTCGATGCACTCCTTGCGTCCCTCACTCATGAACGGTCAGTCGGGAACATCGAACACCGTGTCTTCGTGGATGGCGAAGAGTACTGGTTGCACTGGAACCACCGTGCGTTGTTTGGTCCCGATGGGCGGCTGTCAGAATATCAGTCCGTTGGGCATGATATCACCTCACAGAAGCGGATCGAACAGGCGCGGCGTGAGGCACTTGACCGGATCAGTCAGAACATGGAACAGTTCCAGGCCTTAAACGACCAGATACGAAATCCCCTCCAGGGAATCATCGGAATAGCTGACCTTGCCAACGGCCCTTTTACCGAGCGGATCATGCAGCACGCCCGCGAGATCGACGCAATCATCAACAAGCTCGACCGGGGATGGATCGAGTCTTCAAAGGTACGGGAATTTTTACGTAAACATGACAAAGGAGGCGGGCTTGAATGAAACGACCAGAAACTGCTGTAACTGTGTATATTTTCATCATTATTGTCATCCTTGCATCCCTTTCGGGTTGCACAGGGACGTCGCCAGGCATTTCCCCGAAAGTCACACCCTACTCGGTCCCAGGGACGGGTTGTGGGACAACGACGACTGCAACGGTTACTGACATCGTCGATGGGGATACCATCCATGTCAGGATGGCCGACGGAACAAAGGAAAAAGTTCGTTTTCTCGGCATCGACACGCCCGAAACGGACCCGGAAGGGAACAACCCGCGCGAGTATGCACCCCTTGAGGATACCGGATGCCTGGCAGCCTGGGGAAAAGTGGCAAAGGGACGCCTTGCCTCCCTGGTACTCCGGAAACAGGTGGTCCTGGAACCTGACTGCAGAGAAGGGAACAGGGACACCTACGGCCGTCTCCTGGTCTATGTCTCCTTACCAGACGGTACAGACCTGAACGCACTGATGCTCAGGGAGGGACTCGCCAGGGCATACACAAAGACCAGCGCTGAGCGCCTCCCATCATATATCTCCCTTGAAAAGACTGCACGGGAGAAGGGGACCGGGATGTGGGGCCAGGCCAACCTGGAATGCCGGTACCCGGATTGACACCAAACACCGTCCCGGACCCCCATCCAGTCCACAGCCCCGCAATAGCACCTGGAAGGGCGCCGGATCTTTTGTAAGCAGCTCGCAGGTACTCTACCAAATAACGATGGACCTCTTCATCTCATTCCGGGGATGGAAAGGCCATACGCACCTCCTCCCAGGCGCGGTCAACCAGGCCACGGTAGTACGCGGTATCGTATGAAACCGCCTCCCATTCAAGGGCAACGGAACCGTGTCTGGCGTCAGTGACCACGTAGGCGATCTCCATGCCCGGGACGACCCCGATCCCTTCCCTGCGACAGGCCGCCACGGCCGCAGCCTCGGGGCTCCTGCGGGTGTGCGAAACAGTGGTGACCCTCCTCCGTATGACGAGTGATTCCACGTCTGCACCAGCAAGTCCCTCCCGTGCCTCACGGTACTTTGAAAGGGCTTCATGTTGCACGGACTCAAGGTCGTGTCTTGTCCTGCACCGTTCGAGAACGGTAAAACAGGCATCCTGCATTTTTTTCACGTACTTCGGGGTGTCATGTCTCCGGCTGGCAACCCCCCTGCATTTCATCTCTCCGCCGGCCAGCCTGCCGTAGTACCGGTTGTATGCCCCGCGTCCGTCCTTCATCGGGAGAAAGACGATCCAGTCAAAGAGGTCGGTCTCAACTGGAAGCCCGGTTTTACGGGTGATAGTCAGTTCCAGGCCTGCAATGTCCTTTCCCTGGACGAAGAGGCAGTCCACCATGCCGTGCAGGACGATATGACCGCTCCTCTCGGCCAGAGCCTTGGAAACCAGCAGTACCTCACGCGCATTGCGGTTGATAGCCTCGTGTACCTCGATGTTTCCGAACTTTGCGTTACGGTACCCGGTATACCCGAAACAGGTGACCAGCATCCACTTGAGGAGGGCGTCCATGCCTGCGGTGTCAGGGTCAAGGGCTTTTTCACGCTTCGTCTTCAGCCTGAACGAAAGGAGTGGGGCAAGGACCGCGGGCAGGAACCCCCTCCTGCCACGGTCGGCAACGGTCTCAGGTGAGAGGTTGTACCTGACGATGATACTCGGGTACAACGAGGTGAAATCGATCTGTGCGACCTTAACAAAGAGACCTGCGACCGGCTGAAAGATCATCCCTCCCCTGTCTGATTTCCTGAGCTCGCAGCCCGCTCTCGTGCGTTCCGGGTCAGTTTTGCGGTACGGAACTGAAATACCTCTCCGCACCGCCTCGTAGACCTCGTATGCCGAGATAAGCGTACCGGCGGTCAACCGTGCAGAGAGGTTGGGGGGGATGCCGGTGAGGCGTGAGGCAAGAAGTACCCCTGCCAGACCTCCCTCGCGGTAATTGAAGCTCTGGGTCGTGTCGACCAGGACCCTTCCGTCCGGGATGAGGGAACCTTCACGGTACTCCATCCTGCCGTAACTGGAATAGGAACGGGGTTCAAGCCGCCGGTACCTCCCTGTCCTGGTGAAGGGGGGTTCAATCCCGAGGGCACGTGCCCGTGAGACGATACGGGGCATCAGGAGGTCAGATCCTGGAAAAAGCACGATGTCCGGGTCGTGCGAGGCAATGGTCCTGGCAAGCTCCTCGAGCATTGCACGGTCGGACGACGCTGGCAGGCGTGAGCCGTTCACGTCAAGTGTTATCCCTTCCATGGAGTGCGAGGTCCATGGGTTTCCCCGGGCCCTGACTGTCATGATGGCGAGGCCTGCCGGGAGAGTGGTAGAAAACCTGTAATCTCCCGGGGATATGCAGGGAACGATCCTGTTTTGTGCACAGTACTGCTGCTCGGCCCTGATGTCCACGTCATACAGGATGGCATCACGTGAGGCCTGGCGTTCGACGGCATCTGCTATGTCCCGACCTGCATGGATGCGGTATCCCTCCCGCTCCCCCCGGAGCGTCCTGAAACGGCATTGGTCCACCCGGAAAAGGCTGGAAAGGCCTTCCAGGAGATCCACGTGCCGTTCCGCTCCGGTAAGGTCGAGGATGAATGACCTGTCCCATGGGACCTGGCGGCTGGTGACCTTCCCGTTTTCACGCTCCCAGGTGAGGACACACCCGTCCCGGTAGCAG
>CASGHA010000174.1 GCA_949319355.1 uncultured Methanospirillaceae archaeon
CTGATACCCATCGCGGATTTTGCCAGGTGTCCTGGAAAAATCAGACATTGCATACAGGAATTTCATGGTTGTATGAAGCACCGGATCACTCCAGCGAAGGGAACCAGGCAGGATATCACCTATAAGGTAAACTCGCAGAAACAGGATATAAGTTGCGCCATTTTCCCATTTTGACACAAGATCACTTGTTGGACCAATACCCGGGTCTCCCGGGGTTCATTCAGACCGCCTGAAAACGAAGTGAGATCCCGGTCGTGATTCGTGTCAGGAAGTGAAATCTGACAGGGCAGTCTGGCGTGTGTCCTGCCTTGCGAGACCTGACAACCGTATCCCGACAAGTCGCACCCGCCGCTCATCCAACATCTGGCCGATGAGCCGCCGGGCAAGTACCGCGGCATCTCTCATGTTCCTTGAAGGTCGGGGTACTGTTACCGCCTTTGTCCTGGTCTCGAAACCCTGGAACCTGACCTTGACGGTGAGAGTCCGGAAACTATACCCTTCGGCCTTTAATGCCTGGCCAAGGTCCCCGGCCATTCGGTCCAGCACATTCATGATTCCTTCACGGTCGTCAGTATCTTCTTCAAAAGTCACCTCCCGGCTGATTGATTTGGAGCTGTCGCAGCACTCGACTTCACGCCCGTCGATCCCCCTGGCGAGATGGTGCAACGTCACGGCTCCCCGGCCGAACCAGCCGATCAGGACCTGGACATCGACAGAGGCAAGATCACCGATTGTCTGTATTCCATGTCGTGACAGTTCTTCCGAGGTTTTTCTCCCGATGCCCGGCACGGTGTAGACGGGGAGCGGAGCGAGAAACGACTCCTCCTCGCCTGGAATGATGACGGTCAGTCCATCCGGTTTTTCATAATCAGACGCAATTTTTGCAACTACCTTGCTCGCAGCCATGCCTATGGAGCAGGTCAGACCCGTTTCTTCGAGAACGGTGGTTTTTATGTGCCGGGCCACTTCCAGGGCTTCAGGAAAACCGGAAACGTGACTCATGTCCAGATATGCCTCATCAATACTTACCTGTTCGACACGTTGCGAATGGTAATGGAGGATCCCCATGATCCTGCTGGAAACCGTGTTATAGAGGAGGTAGTCAGGCGGCAGGAAAACAGCATGAGGACACCGGTTATATGCCTCGCTAATCGGCATGGCCGAATGGATACCATAGGAACGGGCTTCGTATGAACAGGTGCTGACAACGCCCCTGCCCCTGCCCCCTTTCGGGTCAGCCCCGACGACCACCGGTCTCCCCTTCAGGGACGGATTTTTCCTGACCTCTACGGATGCATAAAAGCTGTCCATATCCACATGGAGAATGATGCGCCGGGGTTCTGGATCGTTCATGGCAGGTGGGTTTTGGTCCTGAAGACAGGTTAGACACCGTCACAGATGTGCATTGTCCTCGACCCGCCTGTCGCTTCACTTTCGCGCCACTCCCGGACAGGGAATTATATCACCAGGTCCGAACGTCATGTGAAAGGAACATCAGGGACTGATTGTGATGGAAACAACGCATCAGGATGACGAAGACGTCTACCAGGAAGGGGTCCAGGCGCCGGGATCAGGGGAACTCGTTGAGATCACCGACAGTATGCGTCCCTATGGAATTGAACAGGGAACTTTCATGACCATCCAGCTATTCGACGAAGCAGTGATTGAATACGAACGCTACGGAGTCGCCAAGGACAGGAGGCTCAGTCAGATCGGGCGTGCCTTCTCAGAGGCAGCTTCATCTTCAACCGGAAAAAAAGTCGTTTTCTCCATTCCCACCCTTTTACAGGGTCGAAGGGTCATGTACAGGATACAGGCCGATGTCGGGCAGAACCCGGATGGGAGTGGGTGTATCACCTTGAAGAAGGCATTTACATAATCTGTTTGAGTGAGTTGCTGCATAAAGCGTGAGAGGTCAGGAAAGATCCTCCTCTTCACATACCATATAAACCGGTTGTAACTACCGGTCGACGATGATTTTAAGCCGGTATATTGCCCAGACCAGGAGCAGGGACGATATCAGGAGGACGATACCTCCGATGATCTCAACAGCCGGGTAAAGGGGGTTCAGGAGAAATGGTGCATGAAGGAAAAACAATACTCCGACCCAGCGGGTAATTAAATCAGAAAACCAGATGGACGCAGCAAAAAAGGCGCATCCTACCATGTAGACCAGTCCGGCAAGCAACAGGTAGGTCGCAATGGGCCCGGATATGATCGCCGGGACAACCCCCATCAGCGTTGTCTGCCCGGCGAGGTATGATTTTCCTATTATGGGAAGAGTGAATGCAAATGTTCCAAAAGCGGGAAGGAGAAGCCCTATCCCACTTAACGTAAGGACCAGGGCTATTGCATTGATAAGCCTGGCCCGGCGTGAAACAAGGAAAGCGTAAAGCGCCAGGAACCCGGTTATATTGAAAATAAAACCGACAATGATGAGAAGCCACCCGGTCACGAATGCACCGGAGACATAATGCTGCGCGATCGGTATGGACAAGGGGATATTCATCACCCGGAAGTCACCCCTCATGAGAATCCCTGCGCATATCAGGACACTCCCTAGTACGAGGAGCGGACCTCCCGCTTTCATCCACGAATGCTTCTGGTTCTTCATGAGCCCTGTCCTTCCTCTTAATACGATGGAATGCTGACGTAGATTAACCAAGCGGTTCCTAACCTGACAGATGTTCGGGACCCGGTAATCAGAGACAAGTCCCCATACATCGATCTGAACGGGGGCCTCGAGGCCCGGCATACCACAAGGCCGGTTTAAACCGGTACAGACAGGGGCATCCGCTGAATCATCGGGATCCTCCACAGGGAGAGGTGAGAAAAACCCTGTACTGATCTCATCCTTGATATGATCTGAAGGTAACTCTGTTGCAGCACCTCAGGAGGTCCGAGCATTCATCCACCAGCAGCGATATTATGTGACCTCGACAATACGCTTCTCGACCTTTCAACGGCAAAGCATGCTGCATGTGACGCGGCAGCAGCCCATATCGGAGCAGGTACGGGCGACGTCCTGATCTCCTATTTCATCCTCGGGTTCCACGGGTACGAAGCTCACGAAAATATCCGGGACTTTATGAAGGATTTTGGAGTTTATGACGAGGAGGCCTATCTTGACGCCTGCAGGGTCTATGAAGAAGTGAAACTGAAGACCGTCACTGCCTTTGAAGGGGTCCAGACTACCCTGGACACCATCAGAAAAGCCGGGATTTCAGTCGGAATAATAACAGATGCCGATACGCTCCATGCAACGAGCCGCCTTGACAGGATTGGCGTTCTCCAGATGGTGGACTGCCTCATAACACCAGACCGTGCCGGTGCACGCAAGCCCGATCCGAGGGGTTTCGTGCTTGCCACTGAAGCCCTGGAGGTCTCCCCGGAATCCGTCTGCGTGGTGGGAGACAGCCTCAGAAGGGAGATCGAACCCGCAATGCGGCTCGGAATGACAACAGTCTATGCCCGCTACGGGGACCGATCAAATACAAAATCACACGTTGTACCGGATTATACCATCATGGCATTCCCGGAACTTCTGCCAATCCTTGGCATCGAAAAAGAATAAGCCGGCTCTCTAACTCCCGGAACGCAGGAGAATTGTAATCCGGGCCCTTTCAGCGTCCCATTCCGGAGGTGAGAGGTCCCCCCCGCTGTATCTGACCTTCCTGTCCCATGCCCACCACCGGCGTTCGGAGCAGAATGCCGAACACATCCCCGGGTGCCCACCCGTCAGGGAAATCCTGACATGGTTTCCGTCACGTTTCGTTTCCAGGATGATGTCCCGGTAACCATTCAGTGCGAGGTCTTCCAGGATCCACAGGAGAACATCGGTGAGGAAAAAACGGTCCATTTTCACGGTCCCTGCTGAGGGTCCGAGGTGCACCTCGGATATATCTGCGATAAAACGGTCATAGTCAGAAAGCCGTCGGGAAATCGCCTCGCGGTACCGGCTTTCATCCTCTACGGCATCGAGGAGGTCCTCATCAGTGCAGAGAGGCGCCCGGTACTCCCTGACCATATCTTCAATGAGACGGTTGAGGTCGACCACGTCCATCCTGGCCTCAATCGGTTTTCCCTGGACGGTCTGCATGAATTCGTCAAAAAAACGCGTGGCCCGGTTGACCAGCGGAATGTCGATGATTGAGGATATCTGTGATGATGAAAAGGCCCGCCCGAATTTTCCGAGCATCTGCACGGCCTTGAGAATGAACTGGATGTCATGTTTCTCTCCGGCCCGGAATGCTTCGTGGAAAGCAAGGAGGTCGTCAAGCATCATCTCGGTTTTTTCAATGTCAAGAAGGTCCCGTATGCGGTCTGCCTCACCGGTCTCCTCAATCGCCTCCAGGTGGTAACAGACCGAGAGGATGCGACCCGCGATAACAGAAAACAGGCGGCATGCCTCATCAAGGATCTCCTCTGCATGGAGCCGTGATTCATCCATCCTGTCCCGGTCAAATACCCCGACAGAAGCAAGCGCCCTGCACTCCCGTTCAAGGACCGGGAGGGTTCCCTGTGCAGTTCGCAGAGGGAGAGGGTCGCCGTGTGCAGAACAGACAACACTATGGGTTCCTTCTGCCAGGATCGCTGAAACGTGGCTGATACTTTTCAGGAGGTCCTTCTGTTCAAATCCGGAAAGGCCGGCGACACCGGGAGCCGTTGCAAAGAACAGGTCTCCAGTGAACAGGGTCGAACCAATCCCGACACAGATGCTGTCCGGGCTGTGTCCGGGGGTGTGGTAAACCTTCAATACGAGTCCTGATGGGAGTAAAATCTCTTCCATTGCGATTTTTTCGCCTGTTGAGAACATGTGCCCACCCGGAGTGATGGTTATGGAACTGTCTCCGGCACAGAAAAACGTCCTCGGTTCCCCTTTTTCATGAAATCCCTCGCCGAAAAGGTGGACAGGGACCCTGACGGGCCTGAGCTGTTTTCCAAAGAGGTCGGCGAGAATACGGGAGCTGTCTGCTGTTTCAAGAGCTGCCGCACCCTCCTCGTGCATCATCAGGACAGGGGGGACGCCAAAGGAAAATTCAGTTTCAGCTATCGCAGGATAACAATGGTCGATATGACAATGGGTAAGAAGAAGGTACAGAGGGGAGGAAGAGCACGGGGTAATAAGGCGCCTGATTTCATCGGCCTGTTCCATGGTACCGCCAACATCGATGAGGACAAGTTCCTTGGGCGTCCTTATGATGAATGCATTGGAACAGGTCACGTCAGGTTTCCTCACTAGAGGATAGATCTCTGCAATACCTGAACCAGGGAGAGGTTGCCAAACCCGGTCTGACAGCACGAGGGATGTGTTGGTCAGTCGGGCAGATAGGGTTAACGAAACCTGGAGAGTGAGGGGCCCTGATAACGCGCCATGCCACCTAAAGGCTCAAGTCGGTTCAAACCCAATGCTCCATCAGATGAGCAGTACTCTCACGATCAGACGCAGGACAGAGGGAAATGTCGAGGTCATGGCCCTTGCCGGCAGGCTTGACGCGGCCACATCCCAGGACCTGGAGCGCGAGCTGAATGCCGTGATGGATGCCGGTGTGGTCAGGATCGTCGCATCGCTTTCCGGACTCGATTATATCAGCAGTTCAGGACTCAGGGTCATCCTCGCCGCGTTAAAACGACTTAAAAAGAGTGGCGGTGATTTGAAACTGGCAGAAATGACCCAGGCTGTCAGCGAAGTCATAACCATGACCGGTTTTTCAAGGATATTCGGAGTCTATGCTTCCGAATCAGAAGCGGTCTCATCATTTGTTCCCTGATTACCGGATCGCAGGAAACTCATGACCGGAGAAAAAAAAGGAGTCGAATCGTTGCGGCCCGGGGCGTTCCCATGACCCACCAGGACGGCGGGTCCGCGATTTACGGGAGTGCGCCTTCAGGGGCCGGGTCTTTGGAGGGTATCTGGTGATTTCAGCCTCTGAACGGGTCATTCCGGCAGATGTCACCCGTGTTTCCGAGGTTACCTCCTTTGTCGAGACAACCCTCACATCATTGGGAGCCGACCCTTCCGTCACCATGCCGCTTGTCCTCTCAGCCGAGGAGGCGTTTGTCAATATCGCATCGTATGCCTATCCCGGGAGGACAGGGGGAACCGTAACCGTGCGGTGCGAGGTGGACCAGGAAACGGCCCGGCTGATCCTTACCGATGAGGGGGTCCCATTCAACCCCCTGATGC
>CASGHA010000175.1 GCA_949319355.1 uncultured Methanospirillaceae archaeon
GTTTTCACACTGGTGGGTCAGCATGAATGCAGCCGTAATTGACCCGCCCTTTGAAACAACCCCCAATATCCGTTTTTTTCTTCTGACTTCCCTGAGAATTGCGTGGTTGACCGTATGGACCACGAAAGAGCTGATCCCCTGTTCCGCCTGCATACGCATCACCGCAATGATGCCCGCCGGACTCATCTCCTGAAGTCCTTTTTCCGCGACAGCCTGGTAGACCGGCACGGTGGTCACCGGCAGCGGGGTGGCGGCCAGGACGGCAGCCCTGATTGCGTTGATATCCCCACCCATGGAGAGATCGCTGATGGTGTCAGCTCCAAATGCCTGTGCTGTCCGGACCTTGGTAACCTCGTCCTCAACACAGACCCTGCCTGTCGATGTCCCGAGGTTGACATTGACCTTCGTGCGCAGCCCTTTTCCAATACCGACAACGTGGCTGCCACGCTGCATGATGACCACACTCCCTTCGGCCACACTCTGGGACAGAACGGTCTCGTCTACCCCCTCTTCTTGAGCAACTGCCCGTACCTGCCAGGATATCCCGCCCTGTTGTGCCTGTTCGATAAGAGTGCGCACCGTGCTTACCTCCCTGCCATCTCCCTGTACCCGTTTTTCCCCCTTCGGGAGAAAGAGGGCACCGCCTGAGCATGATGGGAGTGCAGGTGATAAAAAATCCCTCTTCCGTATCCTTTCCTTCTTTTGATGGTGCAGGTAACCGGGCGCCACCCCTTCGTCAGTGGAAAACAACCCTGTCCCGTCCGGGGTACCCGGCATAGATGAGGGATATGGCGCCTATAGGCGTTTATCCTGCATAAGGGCGTGAAAAATGCATGTAAAGTGGACGCTCCCGGGCAGACCCGGTGAAAATGGTGCAGCCGCCTGCAGGAAGCAGTTCAAGGGCTGACTGCGGCCGTCATGGATACGGGAAAAAATGGATTTTACTCTTTTTTCTTCAGCTGGATGTCAATGCCGTATAACGCGGCGTTTTTATCGGCCATCGCCTGGATCTTGGCGATCTCCTCGTCGGCACGTTTCGGCTTGAAGAGGTGGCGAAACCGCTTCTGCATCTTCAGGTATTCATCGACCGGCTTTCTCACGACCTTCTTTACCTTTTTCAGCTCTCCGTCGACCATCTCGTAGTTGACCCACAGCCCGGTCTCGATCGCCATCTTGCCTATAGCCATCGTCTGGGCCCCTTCAAAGCCCCAGCCGGTGCAGCAGGGAGCATGGACCTGGACATAGCTCGGGCCTTCGGTCTCCACGGCACGCTTCACCTTTTCGACGAGGTCGGCCGGAAACGCGATCGAGGTCGTGGCGACGTACGGGGCCCCGTGGGCCGCCATGATCCTGGGCATGTCCTTCTTCGGCCTCTTGTTGCCGAAGCTGCACTTCCCTGCCGGGCTCGTCGTCGTGGAGGCGTCGTACGGTGTCGAACCTGAGCGCTGGATCCCCGTGTTCATGTACGCCTCGTTGTCGTAGCAGATGTATGTGAAGTCGGTCCCGCGTTCGAACGCCCCGCTGATACAGCCCATCCCGATGTCGAGGGTCGCTCCGTCGCCGCCTATGGCGACGACCTTCTCGGTCCTGGCCTGCTTTTTAAGGGACGCGACGACCCCGGACGCGACCGCCGAGTTGTTCTCGAAGAGCGAGTGGACCCACGGCACGTTCCAGGACGTCTCTGGGTATGGCGTCGAAAAGACCTCGAGGCAGCCCGTTGCCGAGCAGACGATCACGTTGTCCCCGGTGGCCTCAAGGATGAGCCGTGACGCCATCGCCGCCCCGCAGCCCCCGCAGGCCCTGTGGCCGCAGGAGAAGAGGTCGCAGGCTTCGCCGGTCATCGGAGCACCTCCGTCCGGAGACCATAGAAGCAGTCCCCTTCTCCCTTCTCCGCCATCTCGACAACCTTCCGTATGTCCCTCTTCCTAACGTCACGGCCACCGAGGCCGATCACGTAGTCAAGGACCGGCACGCCCGACGCATAGAGGGCGTCCCTGACCTCGATGGCAACCGCACCCTTGGAGCCGAGCGAGATGTTCTTGTCGAGCACCGCGACCCGCTTCGCCCCTGATAGGCCCGCCTTCACGGCACCGGTGGGAAACGGCCTGAAGCAGCGTATCCGGAGGAGGCCGACCTTCTTTCCGTCGGCCCGCATCTCGTCGATACTGTCCTTGACCGTCCCGCAGATCGAGCCCATCGCGACGATCACGGTCTCGGCGTCCTCGAGGCGGTACCCCTCGACCGGGGCACTGTAGTCGCGCCCGAAAATCGCGGCGAACTCCTTTCCGGCCTTCTCATAGACCGCGAGCGAGTCCTTGAGCGCCTTGTCGATCTCGTACCTGAACTCGAGGTAGTACTCCGGAGTCGCGTACATCCCGAAGGAGACCGGGTCCTTTGCATCGAGCCGCTCACGTGGTGCGAACGCCGGGAGGTAGCGGTCGACCTCCTCCTGGGTGGGGATGTCCACCGGCTCGTACGTGTGCGACAGGATGAAGCCGTCGAAGCAGACCATGACCGGGAGGCACACGGACGAGTCCTCGGCGACCCGGTAGGCGATGTAGTGGAGGTCCGAAGCCTCCTGGTTGTCCTCGGCGTACAGCTGCAGCCAGCCGGCGTCCCTGAGCGAGATCGAGTCCTGCTGGTCGTTCCAGATCGAGAGCGGGGCTGACATGGCGCGGTTCGCGATGGTCATCACGACCGGCAGCCGCATCCCGGCGACATTGAAGCAGACCTCGTACATGAGGGCGAGGCCCTGGGAGGTCGTCGCCGAGTATGTCCTGGAACCGGTTGCGGAAGCCCCGAGGCATGCCGAAAGGGCGGCAAACTCGGACTCGACGGTGATGTAATCGCAGTCTATCGCGCCGTTCGCGGTCATGTCGGCAAGCGCCTCGACGATATGGGTCTGGGGGGTGATGGGGTACGCGGCGATGACCTGCGGGCGGCACCGTTTCACCGCTTCGGCCACGGCATGTGACCCTTCCATGATCCCTAGCATTATTTCTCCTCCAGTTTCATCGTGATAGCCTTCTTCG
>CASGHA010000176.1 GCA_949319355.1 uncultured Methanospirillaceae archaeon
CACGCCGATATCAGCACCCTCCTCTCAGCTGACTGCCACCCCTGGCAGAACTGCCTTGCCGATGGAACTGATGAGATCCGCCGGGTCGTCAGGGAAGAGATACGGTGGGGGGCTGAATGGGTCAAGTTTGCTGCTTCAGGCGGGTTTTCCACTCCTTCAGATGACCCTGTTGACGTCGGGTACAGTCAGGAGGAGATGGACTGCCTGGTCACGACCGCCAGGCAGTTCCGCCGGCCTGTGGCCGCCCACCTTCACGGTGATGATGCGGTCCGGATGGCGGTACTGGCAGGCGTCCGTTCTGTGGAACATGGGCTCCTGGCATCTCTTGACACGCTCAAACTGATAGAGAACAAGGGAATCTTCGTTGTCCCTACCCAGTACGCAGGGGTGAGATCAGCCAGGCTCGCAGACAGCGAGGAATACTGGGAGTCCATGGGATCGAACAGTTACATGAAGATGAAGATCCGGATGTACCAGGACAGTCTCCTCGAAAATGCACGCAACCTCGCGGAAAGCAAGGTTAAAATCGCGTTCGGAACTGACCTCGGCCTTCTCCCCTACAGGCTGAACGGCGCACTCGAGTTTCGCGAGATGGTTGAAAACGGCATCTCCACGGTCAGGGCCCTCCGTGCTGCAACCAGCGTCGCTGCTGACATGCTAATGCGGCCTGAACTCGGTGTCCTCGCACCGGGAAAGGCAGCAGACCTTATTGCCGTGCCCGGAAACCCCTTCGAGGATATCACCGTGATGGAAAAGGTGGGCTTCGTGATGAAGGCGGGTACTGTTTACAAGGCAGAATGACCGGTTGAGGTGAGCGATGTCCCGGTTTTCCAGGTACTGAATCATACCTTGGATCAGGTAACTAAACTGTTTTATCCGGTCCCGGGCCTGAAACATCCCTTTCGCGGGGCAGATAATGACCATCTCCCTGACAACCTGCAGGCCTTGTACCCGTAGGTACAGTCACTCTGTATGAGTCTGAAAACGGATCGTTGCACGAGCGGATCAGCCATGTCACTGGCAGCTATGAGTCCTTGTAGACCAGCCTCCCCTCGACCCTGCTCTCCAGGTTCTGGTGGGCTCTCATATACTCCTCAAGCACCCCGACAGCCGACTTTGCAATTGTTTTCGACCCGGACAGGCGTTTTAAGTCTTCAAGCGTAATGTCAAGATTTTTCGTGCAGTTGTCAACGTGATAGCCAAGGAGCCCGATAGTATAGGTCCCGTCGTCGTCGACCGGGCTGCCGTTCAGACTCAGTGACTCCAGAGTGCGGGTTTTTTCGTTGAAGACCGCCCTGACTCCGGTACTTACCTGGTAGCACTCCCCTTCCCCGGTACGGTTTTCGGGCCGCATGATATGCATGAAGATACCAAGGAGCTGGTCTCCCGTCACGGTAAACCGCTTGATGGGGTCATCGAGGGGGAAACAGGCCCTGAGCTGCCCGAGGGTGACCGCCGGCCCGAGCTCCTTCTGCCGGATGGAGCCTGACCCGGCCAGCATGACGTCGCACTGGGCAACCTCGCGGTAGATGTCGGCAACGAGGTTTCCAAGCGGGGTCTCGACCTCCCGGCTCTGGTGCGTAAGAGAAGTCTTAAATTTGCAGAGCAGGGTATTGTATTTCCGGTCGACGACCTCCCTGAAGGAGTCGATATAGGCAAGGAGATTCTGGTCGGCCGGAGCACTCTTCTCTGATACCGGGATGAGCTGCCACTGGTACTTGGCAACCTTGTTCGCAGCCTCATCGACCGTGATGTCAAAGCGGCCCACCTGGTCGGTGCCAACGCCGGCCTGGGCTATGAGGATGTTGTTTACGGCAACCGGCTGATCAAGCACGGTATGGGAATGCCCGCCGATGATGAGGTCCACGCCGAAGACCGGGTCAAGCATCCCGGCGAGTTCGCAGTCGGAGCTGAAACCGATGTGGGTCAAAAGAATGGTCAGGTCGATGTCGTCGTTCCGGTACGTGTCGCAGATCCTGCCAATTTCATGACTGGCCTCCTCGAGGGAGATGAAGGTCCCGATCTCAGAGTCCCGGGCGATGGAGTCCATAACCTTCTCGGTGATGACCCCGATGAAGAGGATGTTCATCCCCGCCTTCCGGAGGACGATATGGGGGGTCATCAGGCGCTTATGGTATTTCCTGATGTACAGGTTGGCGTTGACGATGGGAAACATCGCCATCTTTTCAAGGAACAGGAGGTGCCGGAGCCCGTAGTCAAGCTCGTGGTTCCCGAGCGTCGCCACGTCCGGTGCCAGGTAGTTCATGATCTCGATGGTCGATATCCCCTTGTACTCGGAATCGATGAGGGACCCCTGCACCATGTCTCCGGCGATAACAAACAGGACGTTCTCCTCTTCGCTCCGGACCTTGTTGAGGTACCCTGATAACAGTGCCAGGCCCCCGGTGAGGACCCCGGATTCACCCCGTACTTCTGCCAGGAAGTCACCGTGCATGTCATTCGAGTGCAGGACCGTGAGCCGCTTCATCCTGTTACATTCGTCCAGCCAGTTGTTTAACGGTTGCGGAAACGGGGGACACCGCACCATCCCGTGCTAATGGACCCGCCAGGGGAATAAAACCCTGAAACGACCTGGACCGTCAGGAGGTATATCAAAAAACAGGGAGGGTGATGAGGACCGCGGCTCTTATGACGAAATGACCAGCCGGTTTCCGAGAAGGCGAACGACATCAGGTACCTGGAGAAAACTCCGGGGGTCTCCCCGGGTAGGAAACACGTGCTTTCCCCGCCCCGTGTCAAGGCGGACCTCCCAGGACTCGGTGTTCCACTCACAGTCATCGCCGGTCTCGTGGACGACGCTGGAGACTGAAAGGGACCGGAGCTCTTCGAGAGGTACGACGAAACTGCCTGGGTTTTTTGCAAGGGCTTCGTCCGGGTTCATTCTCCCGAGTTGCTCGGAAAAGTTACATACCCAGATCATGCTCATCTTCGCCTGGTACCGTGCAAAAAAGCCCTTGTTCTCAGCCTTCGCTTTCTTTCCTGCCTCCTCCACACCCGAGGATACCAGCCCGTTCACATCGACGCAGACAAGCCTCCTGCTGGTGATGACGATGTTGAAAAAATCGGTCTTTACAAGATTTTTCTGCTTCATCAGGTTCGGGACAACCGAAAGG
Organism: uncultured Methanospirillaceae archaeon; assembly: GCA_949319355.1. Classification (GTDB taxonomy): domain Archaea; phylum Halobacteriota; class Methanomicrobia; order Methanomicrobiales; family Methanospirillaceae; genus KLAP105. The sequence goes on from CASGHA010000176.1 coordinate 3,135, forward strand.
ACACGTTCATCGGCTGATGCCCAGAGGGCTGCCGGAGCTGCTGCCCCGGCCTGCGGAACAGGGGTCCCAACGGGAGGTGCAGCTCCGGGCGTTGCCGGAGGGGGCCGGGAGGTCCGCGGGGTCCCGCATGCAGGGCAGAAATTCGGATTATTGAACAGTTCTTCACCGCAGTTACGACAAAACGGCATATATTTTCCTGTTTCATGCAGGGATACTTCAAACCTTTGCCAGACGGACTCAACCACGGGCAGCAATGGTACCGGGGCCCGGGGCTCATGGGCGACATCATCCGCCCTGGGGA
>CASGHA010000177.1 GCA_949319355.1 uncultured Methanospirillaceae archaeon
ACCGAGGGCCAGATCGTTCTCTCCCGCGACCTGTACAGGAGGGGGATCAACCCGCCGGTGGATGTCCTCCCGTGCCTCTCCCGGCTTATGAACCTCGGCATAGGCCCTGGAAAGACCCGTGAGGACCACCGCAACGTGGCTGACCAGTTGTATGCATCGTATGCCTACGGCCGTGACCTCCGGAGGCTGGTCGCGATCGTCGGAGAGGAGGCTCTGACCGACCTTGACCGGAGGTATCTGAGTGTCGCCGACCAGTTTGAACGAATTTTCGTGTCACAGGGGGATGAAGACAGGAGTATCACACAGACCCTTGACCTTGGCTGGGAGCTCCTTGCGTCCCTCCCGGAGGACGAACTGAAACGGGTCAAGGTGGACTACATTAAAAAGTATCATCCCGCCCACAAGGCGAAACGGAGTGACGATGGAGCAGGTCAACCCGACAAGGACTGAACTCCTGAAAAAGACCGCCCAGATACGGCTTGCAGAACAGGGAAAGGACCTCCTGCGCCAGAAGATGGACGCCCTCATCAGGGAGTTCTTCAAGATCATGGGGTCAGTCTCCCAGTCCCGCGACGAACTTGAGGCGATCTCGCAGGACGCACACCGCTCACTCGTCATAGCCGAGGCGGTCGATGACAGTATAACACTCCGGTCCGCGTCATTTGCAACAAAACGTCATATCGCCCTCGATATCAGGGGAAAAAACATCATGGGGGTACCGGTCCCGGTCATCGAGAAAAAGAGCATGGTACAGAACGCCCTGGACCGCGGGTACAGCATCACCGGCATATCGGGAAGGATTGATGAGGTTGCCGAGAAGTACGAATATGTTTTGGACCTGATAACGGGCCTTGCAGAGACTGAAACGGCACTCAGGCGCCTTGGAGAAGAGATCCAGGTCAACAGGAGGAGGGTAAACGCTCTCGAACAGGTCCTCATCCCTGAGCTCCGCCGGGAGGCCCACTATATCAGGATCACCATAGACGAGCGGGAACGGGAAGACCTGTACCGCCTTAAGAAAGTGAAGAAAATCCTTGAACGGAAGAAGAAGACCCAGAGGAAAACCGGGTAAAAAAAATTTATTTTCTTCAAAATGTCTTTTTAAGGATTTCCGTTACGTCTTCGATTGATTTCCGGTCTGTTGAGTCCTTCCAGGCAGACCTGTTTCCAATCGTGATAATCTGGCGGATGTCCTGGTATGAAAGCCCGGAGAAGGAGATCTTCTCCCAGATGGTACGGTCGAGGTACACCCAGCACTCCCCGAGCATACGTTCCAGGACAACGGTGTCGTCCCGGGTCAGCATGTTCCAGTCGTCACCTATACCCTGACGGATCTTTTTTATCGCGGTTTCAACCCCTTTTCCCTTGTGGACCTGGAACAACCTCCTGCCCACCTCGGTCTTTGACACTTCCGGCATAGCACTCAACATCCTCTCCCTAAAAAACAGGTGTACTGCGTGGTAACGACTTCCCATTATTTGATTCTTGCGGGTAACCGAAACGCACCCCTGATGAAAACCAGGAAAACCCGGCAAGGCTGAAATGACTTTCAGCGGTCGCGAGTAGAAAGACTTTAGTATCGGGAATCGAATAGAACGACTGATCGTCTATGAAGGGGAACATGGCCCACATCTCTGTGATATTCCTTTTGTGTGTCCTGGTCCTGGTCTGTGGTGTTGTTGCGGGTGTACCTTCGTCCTCCCCGTCACTCACGAAAAAGATCGCGGAGGCCCCCAGGATCGGGTATTCCACAGAGGGAACCGGCTCCAATGAATATGCCCTTGGCACCTTCAGTGTCGGTGCAGGTGCCTCCATACGCGAGGGTGGAAAACTGGTCAGTTATACAGAGCGGTCATTTGCATCAGGAAAAGTGAAGATGCACTTTTCCTTCCGTTACCTCGGCTGAGGCAGGTAGAGAGAACAGGGCATTTCAAGGCCTGCGGGGTCCCTCAAGAAGAATGGGGATCAGGTCAGAGCAGGTTTTTAAGGGGTGAGCCTGAACAGGGCATTTCCAGGATACCAGGGAGGTTGCCCCATTTTTAATATTTGAGGCGTTTTTTCATTCCTGGCCGGAGTGGTCGATTTTATGGGCTCCCTTGCGGTGGACGAACAGGTAATAAGCAATTCCTATGAGAAGGGCGATAATGATGCTCAAAAGAATGGGATTCGAAATGACAGCATCGAAACCGGTCCTCGGAACGACGGAGACCCGGACCTTCATGGGATCAGAGATATGACTATTGTTCAGTCCGTCCTTGTACCGGATTTCTGCGTCAAGCCCGTAATCCTTGGTCGTGGCACCTTTTTCGACGGCAAGTTCGAACTTTGCCACCGCTTTCTGGCCTGGTGAAAGGTCACCAAGGTATGATATGTCAGCAGGACTGGAAAATGGGTCAACGGCACTTATCCTTGCCAGGGCGCTGTATGCAGGTGAACCCCCGCAGTTTTCAAAGACAACCTCAATCTGCCTGCGGTCTCCGGTAAATATTTCACAGGGCCCGGATACCGTGATAAAATCCGTCTTTGCCTGTACCGGGACACCAATAACGACAACCTCGGAACTCTTGTTGAATCCCAGGGGATCGGTATATTCTGCGGTGAGGTCCAGAGGATAACCGGCCGCCCCTGCCGACCGGTCCACGATGATCCGAAAACGTGACTGTACGATGGCCCCTGGGGGGAAGTCGCCGATAAAAACGCTCCCTTCAGCAGGTAGAACCGGGCTTTCCCCATGCCGGCTGATTGTGAACACGGTATTTTTTCCGGCCTCATAACCGGCATTCATCGCAGTAACGGAGAGATACCCATGGTTACCGGCGCTCACCTGGTCGGGGGATACCGCGAGGACAACCGGCCGGACTGCCCCTGTCAGGATTACAGGGAGCATGAGGGTCTGGTTGACGCGGCGGTAGGAATACAGGAGGCTGTCGACACCGTTCTGGTCTGCCGACAGGAGCGTGGTATAGGAGATAGAGACCGGGAGATGATATTTTCCAGAGGGTGCGTCATTATGCACCTTGATATGAAACGGCACCTCCACGCGGGCCCCACCCGGGATATCGCCGATCATCTGGGGGTCGGTCTTCACCGTGACCGGGACTGAACCGGATCCCAGGGATATGGTTACCAGTTTGGCGGTATTTGGCTCCTCATCACGGTTTGCAAGGGCATTCTGGGAGATCTTGACCTCGTTCATGCCGGAATTCTCCAGAATGAGGACAAGGTCTGTATTTTCTCCTGGGTCCAGTTCCCTGTCGCTCGCCATCGAGACCGAAAGGCTGGGTGAACCCATAAGGTACTTAGACCCGGCATTCACCGGCACGGCGATCAGGAGAATAGCAAGGACAAGGTACAGGAGATATTTGGGCGCCACGGGTGCACACCTTTTTGTTCTTACCCTACAACCTCACGTCCCTCCGATATATACCTGCAGGTTCTCTGTGGTTTATATCACTTTCAGGGGCTCGTTTCCACCCTGATTACCCATAACCTGAAATATCGTAATTGATTGCCGTCGAGTGCCTGATGCAGTCCTTCCCCTGCAGAAGAGCTTCATCAAGCGCCCGTTTCAGGATAGCCGGGTATACCGCTCCCACGAGTTCAGATACCGGACGTCCTGAACAGAAGACCTTGAATGTCGGGGTGGACCTGACGCCATACCGCTCTGCTGTCCAGGCACCTCCTTCCGTGCTCACCCGTACGAAGTTCATCCGCCCTTTGAGATCCGATGAGTACTGGAGAAAATAGGGTTCCATCGATCG
>CASGHA010000178.1 GCA_949319355.1 uncultured Methanospirillaceae archaeon
GGTGCTGAAAAACTCGGCCATCCTGTCCCTGAATCAAATTTTGATGCAGAAAGGAAAAGGTCAGTCCCACAACAAGCACAGGAATAGATACCCTCCTCCATGTTGTCATACCACCGACCTGAGAAGGCAGGTTCGGTCCCTTTCATCCTGGCGATATGATACACATCGGAAGGCAGTATGTGCTCCCATTCGGCTGCCGGTTTTACCACGCGTTCAATACATTCAGACCTGCCGGACAAAACAGAGAAGATGGCCGTTCTTCCCCCGGTGCAGCGTGACATAGTACTAAAAAACATCTTCCAGGTTTTAATAAACGGTGGATGAGGCATCAGTAAGGGATGGGAGTATATCGTATTAACCGTCAATTACACGGATGTGGTCGATGATTCTACCAGATGGTCGCCGCCTTGACCAGCATGACACACGAAAGGACAAAATACATCCCGGTAAGCAGGGCATGCAGGTGGACCGCCGGTATCCGGGGGGCTACCCTAGACCCGAGCTGTGCTCCGATAAAACCCCCGGCAGCATACACCGCTGCCAGGAGCGGTGAGATATGGCCGAGCCCCGCGTGAACCACTGCTGCGGAACCAGAAGAGAACGCGATGACCAGGGTAGACGTTGCCACGGCAAAGTGAATGGGCATTCCGGATATGAGGAGCGCGGGGACGATGATGATGCCCCCGCCCATACCTGTCATTCCACCCAGGACTCCACTCATAAAACCCCATAAAACAAGATGTGCAGGATAGGTACGCATTGTAATGCACTTCCCAAAACAGTCCTGGCACTGTTCCGGGTACGACGGTCCCAGAGGGACGTGATGGATAAATGGGATCCTGGGAAAAATAAGGCGAAGGCCGATGAGGAGGAGGATGCAGCCGAAAATCATGAAGAGTACGGCCTGGGGGATGAATGCCGTCGCTCCGGACCCCATTGTCGCCCCGGCTATGGCAGGTAGTGCAAGGAAAATGGCTGAACGGAAAAAAATCCTTTTCTGCCGTGCATAGCCCATTGTCCCGGAACAGGCTGTGATAAATATCACTACAAGGCTCGTGCCTATGGCCGTTGGTGCATCAAGTGAAAACATGATTGAAAGGGTAGGTACGTTTACAAAACCACCGCCTACTCCCATGACCGAGGCCATTACTCCTGTCAGCGTAGAAACAATCATTGCAGCAGGAAGAACCGGATCCGTACTGTTTCACTCCGTATCACATTGGTCTGCCCAAGCCCAAAGCCTTCCCTGGGGACTGACAATCCATACCACTTGTAACGGTCGAATCCTTAAACAGGATATGTCTCCATCTCACCATTGTCCATTTGGGAACAGTGTGACAGGGCATGGTGCCGTGCTGATCGAAGCATGGGAACGGTTAGGTTATTGAAATTATTCTCTCTGACCGGGTGCAGTTCTAAAAACCTCTGACCTGTCACCGTCCAGCAACACAGACCTTACGATGAGATATAGGACGCTATTTCACCTCTCTTTTCGGGCCTGTTTCCAGAAAACTGATTCCAGGGAGATACTCGTTCTCTAAGAGTCCACAAGAGATTCCCCATCGCTTGAGGTTGCAGCTGATGAAAAAACCAATTTTTCGCATCAGTTCATGTCGGCATCATACGAAATGAAGACTCATATGCGGTGGGATCGTCACACACTCATACCTGAAGGCCGTTTTCGCCAGGCATGCATCCGCGCCAGTCCAATCGTCTGCCCATATACCGGTGATAACGAACAGAATTTTTACTTTCCAGAGGGCTCTTTATCATCAGTCGGACCGCAACACGGGGAACGGATTAATCCTGGATAGCGAGTGCCCCACCTTCCGGCATCAGGACTTCCTCATGCATAGAGCAACAGGAGATCAGTGCATCCGCCTGTGAGCCCAACTGTGAAGAAATTCATGTTTCTCCCGAAAAAGTGTGCAACCTCTTCATTCAGAACCCTTTTTGTTTCGGAGCGACTACAGATCCGTGTTGATTGTCATGGACCTACTCGCCATGCCTGAATGGTCCCCGTACCTTGCAGGAGCGGGAATTGGAGTTCTCAGCTGGGTCGCATTTCTCCTGTCGGACAAGCCACTCGGGGTCTGCACCGCCTTTGCAAAGACTGCCGGCATGATTGAAAGGAAATGGACGAAAGGAGCATCCCTCGAGCGCCCGTACTGGAAGATCGTGCCACCCGGGATAGACTGGCAGTGGATGGTGGTCCTTGGAATTCTCATTGGTGGGTTCCTGTCAGCTTGGCTTTCCGGGACATTCATGCCCGACCTTGTCCCCGACATGTTTGCAGCGGCATTTGGCAACAGTGCCGCCTTCAGGATCCTGACAGCCATACTGGGGGGCCTGTTACTCGGGTTCGGTGCCCGGATGGCAGGGGGGTGCACGAGCGGCAATGGAATATCAGGCGGGCTCCAATTGCAGATAACAAGCTGGACCGCAGTTGTATGTTTCTTTGTGGCAGGTATCGCCACTGCAATGGTCCTTTACGGGGTGGTGCTATGACGGAAGGGGGACGGTTTCCCTCACTCCACGGGAACAGGCAGGTCCAGCTGGCAATAGGGCTCGCTATCGGGATCGCTTTCGGATTTTTACTGCAGAAGGGAGGCGTGTCCCGGTATGACATCATCATGGGACAGCTCCTCCTCGTCGACTTCACGGTCCTGAAACTCATGTTCACGGCTATTGTCGTTGGAACAATCGGCATTCATGCAATGAGGGCTGCGGGGCTTGTCAGGCTCCATACCTGGCGTGGGCCGATGAATGGGATAATAGCAGGAGGACTCATCTTCGGGGTCGGATTTGCGGTCCTTGGGTATTGCCCGGGCGGTTCTATGGCAGCACTTGGGCAGGGGTCACTTGACGCCCTGTTCGGCATCCTGGGTATTCTTGCAGGGACGTGGATTTATGCAGTGACCTATCCTAAAATCGTGTCCAGTTTCCTTGGAAAGGGCGTCCCTAAACACGATACGCTGCCAGAGGCCCTTGGTGTCAGCCCCTGGATCCTCATCATACCCCTGACCGTCCTTGTCTCAGGGCTGTTTTGGGCACTTGAGATGGCGGGGTACTGAGGGGCATTCGTTAAACGGCAGGGGTTTTCACCTGCCATAAAAATATTTTCTCCCGGAGGTCCATCTTTTCCCTGGGCGGAAACAAGCCCAGGATGTTTTGACAATGGCCCGGGATTCACCGCTCAGTACAGGCGATACAGGGGTCACAGCTAACGAATATTGAGGTAACGTCGGCGATCGACTCAGCTCCTGTGAGCAGATCGTGCGTGCATACCTCGATATTCATGATAGAGGGCGTCTGGATTGCAATCTCAACAACCCTGCCTGCATCATCTGTCGTTATCTCGTATGTCAGCTCTCCTCTCGGTGCTTCGCCTGAGTATCTGACCGCACCGGCTGAACATGTACCCCCTCCACGGACCTTCCCATGGGGAAGGCCGGAGAGACACTGCCTTATGATACCGATCGATTGCATGACTTCCTGGAAGCGGACCATGATCCGTGCATAGTTATCTCCCTCTTTCCGTGTTACAGGCTGAAAGCAGAGTCTTTTATACGTGGGATGGAACAGTCGGCGGTCCTCGTTTATACCACTCGCCCGTGCCGTCGGGCCGACAGCATGCGCCCGGGATGCCGCCTCGAGGGTGAGGTTCCCGATACTCCTGCTCCTCAAACCTATGAGCGGGGCTGTTTCAAACATCCGCATATACCGGCTGATATTTTTTTCCAGTTCCCGGAGACCGCTGGTGATGAAGTTCATATCATCAGGGAGGATGTCAGCCCTGACCCCGCCAGGGACGATATAGGCACAGGTGACCCTCGCGCCGGTAAGCCTTTCAAGCATGTCCATCACGGTCTCCCTCTGGTCAAGGAGGTACATGGCGAGAGTCTCATGTTCAATGGTATAGCAATAGGAAAAGTTAGCCAGCAGGTGACTCTGCATCCGGTCGAGTTCATTCGCAACTACGCGGAGCATGGCTGCCCGGTCTGGGACCTCAATGGCACTTATCGACTCCATCGCCTCGATGAACACCATGTTGTGGATGACCGAACAGATCCCGCAGACACGTTCGGCAAGAAACATTACCTCCTGCCAGGGCCTTCCCTTCATGATCCGTTCGATCCCCTTTTTCATGTAGCCGAGCTCAACTTCAGCCGAAAGGACGTATTCACCCCGCGTTTCACACTTAATCCTGGCAGGTTCCTTGAAACAGGGGTGCACCGGCCCGAGCGGGATTGATACGTCCACGGTGCGACGGTTCATTGGTTCACCTCGTAGTCCCTGAAAACTGTCGGGGCAATGGAAAGGATGGCCGAGAGTATTTCCGTAGGTCTAGGGGGACAGCCCGGGACACTTGCCGCAACCGGTATGTGCTTGGAGACCGGCGGGTCAACGAGGCTTCCCGGCCGGTTGAAGCAACAGCCTGAAACAGGGCAGTTGCCAATCGCAACGGCGGCCTTGGGAGCAGGTATCCTGTCCCAGACCATTCGCAGTTTGTCCTCCCACCCTGGTGTGAATGCACCGATAATAAGCAGAATGTCGGCTTCTCTCGGGTTGTTATGGACAACGATGCCATATTGTTCTATGTCGTACCTCGGTGAGAGGCATGCCAGGACCTCGATGTCACACCCGTTACAGGAGCCCACATCCACATAACAGACATGAATTGATCTGGACCTTACGATATTCTTGATCTTCTGGAGGAGGGTCATGCGAGAATTACCTCACGTATTTCTTTCCTGGCCTTTTCAGCGGCATCTTTTGGTGTAAGGCCTCCGGCCACGGCCTGCCGGGCATTATCCATTATCCTGTGCATCTCCCTTTCAGGGATGATGGGTATTGCGACGGACAGGAGGGTTGGCTTGATGGAGGAAAGAAGGACGTCATCCTCCATGTTTTCCGGTCTCCATGCTTCATACCTGGCCGGGAGGTTCTCGAGGAGCATCATGTCCAGCTTTCCAAGCATTACCTTACGCATGACCTGCAGGCTGAGGCCGTACTCCTTTGCGAGCAGGCGTACAACCCTGTCCTGCCTGGGACAGGTGAGGATGGAGAACTTCATCGGGTTCAGGTCCTGTTCGTATATATATACAGTCATACAAGTCCTCCCAGTTTCACTGCCATGTAAACAACGAAAATAAGGACACTCGCCCAGAGCGCCCCGAGCTCCCAAAGCTCAAGCTGATCGTGCCTCTTCTGATAATAACAGAACAGGGCAAGAAGGACAACGACAGCAAGTCCTAATCCTTCAGTAATGACGGAAGGGTTCATGGCAACCTGAACCGCATTGATGGCGAGGTAGATCACAGCTGCCACCAGTATCGCCTTTCGGATCACCCGGGCACCCCCATGGCGGCTATACACCCCACATACACGAGCATTGCTCCGGTAACGAGGGTCTGGAGTGTCACACTGTCAAACGGGGTGAGCATCGGGGTCAGGGCACAGGTGAAGGACAGGATTATCATGAGGATTACCATCACAATGATGAATCCTGCAGTCGGGAGACCTCCTATGAATACCAGAACGAAGGTCCAAAGGAGTACCGTTGTCTTCAGGCCGTCGCATACGTAGAGCCCGGCCCTGAAAAACCCGAAATGTTCGGTTTTATACCCACTGACCAGTTCCTTGCCTTCAACGACTGAAAAAGGCCCCCCGGGCATCTTAGAAAGGAGGACAAGAAACATGGCGAATGCCGCGGGTGGAACGATAAGGAGAAGCGGACCATGTACCGCCTGATACGCCACGATGTCTTGTAGAGCGAGCGAGTGCGTAAACAGAGCAATGGCTGCAACCGAAACAAACAGGGGTATCTCCGAGGCGGCAGAAATCACCGACCTGACCCCTCCGAACTTACCATAGGGTGAGCCTGAAGAGAGCCCGAACCCATGTTCCACGATCTTCTGCAGCATGTAGATTCCGAAGATGATGAGGATGTTCCCCCCGGCGATCACCACCAGCAGTGCGGCGACCCATATTCCTATCCCGACCAGGACGATACCGACAAACATGAGGGAACTTGCCGTCTTCGGCACCCAGGTCTGCTTCCAGAAGAACTTGGCAGCATGGAGAAACTCCTGCCATACAGGCGGCCCTGGACGTTTCTGGATACGGGCTACGACCTTCCGGTGGAGCCCGAGGAGCAGCAGCCCGAAGAATAATGCAGCAAGAATTTCGGGGATCATGGTCAGTACCCTATGAAGGGATCATCCTCCTCTCCCTCTCCGGCCATCATTGCAAATCCGGCTGCCAGGAAAAACACGGGGGCCCCGATTACGAGGAGGGCACCATATGTCCAGAACGTGATGAGTCCTGCAACATACGGAAAATACAGTACACCCATTAAAACCCCGGTAAGGGCAGCTATGATTCTTGCGTCCTTCTTCTTCATACCATCACATCGTCATGGCTATCTCAACGACCCGCAGGAAAATCAGGAGCGAGGATAGCGAACACATGATCACATATGGAGCCCCGGGAGCCCTGAACATCTCCGCCTTCGCTGCATAGAAAGGGGCCATTCCCTCGCCTATGATTCCAAGGACGAGGAAGGACTTCACAGCCAGGGGTACTGCGGGATATGTTCCTTTAGCCAGCTCAATCAGGGAAAGCGTTCCCGTCGTGGCTGCAACCATAGCCGCACCTGAAAAAAGGGGGACCGTGGCTGAAAGGGATACCAGGCCATACTGGTATGCGGCGTTCTGTACGTGACGGTTCTTTACCGCGGCAACGATTCCGATATTGGTAATCCCGACAAGGGAGGCAAAAAGGGTAAAGTCAAAGACGTCCCCGGTGACCATGGCTCCCATGGATGCAAGGCCGCAGGCGGTCGCCATGAACTTCCTGAAATGGAGCTCCCCGGGTGTGATGACCTTTGCGAGGTATGCATCACTCCCGAAGGCGATGTCAACCTGCCGTTCAGGTCTGCTGGCAAGAACGAACAGGGTGAAAAGGAGTGCCAGCACAAACAGCGTGGTTGTGACGGGTGAGAAATACAGCACTATGTCGCCGAACTCCAGGTAGTAGAAAGGTTCACCCCCGACCGCGATCATCTCCCTTCACCCCACATCGTCCCGACAAGCGCCATCTTCGCCATGACCTTGAAAAGGATCCCTATCCCCGCCGCCATGACGGCGAAGTACCAGTATTGTGGTGCGAACATGAAGACAAAGAACGCAAGGATCCAGACCGCCCACGAAATGCCTGCAGCTGCTTCAATAAGCGAAAAGTTCTCCTTAAATCCGCGGCTCATAAACAGAAAAACGATACCAAGCCCGGCAATCCCCCCACCTGTGAACCCTGACAGGATGATCCCGTAGATAACCAGCAGGATGGATATGATGACCGGTGCAGGGGAGGTGTCAATCACTTCGATGTGCAGTCCCCTGACGGGACGGTCCTGGAGCCCCTCCTTGGTGAGGTAAAGCTGGCCGAGTGCGAGCAGTTCTGCGATACCGACGACAAGGCCAGGTAATACCAGGGCTTCTGCAAGATCGGTCCCGAGAAGAGCGATGATGCCGAGAGAGGGGATCTCAACAAGGTCTATCAGGAGGAGCCGGTGAAGGTCGTCTTTTTCCCGGGAAAGGACGTAAAAACCGATTATTGCGGTTACAAGGACGACCAGGAGCCCGATTGAGTACTCCTGCCATACGACCATCTACTCCTCCCTCCTGAAGAGGTACGACGCGATAGCGAACGCAATGAACAGGATAGTTGGTTCAACCACCGTGTCGAGGCCACGTGTATTGTATAGTATTTCATCAAGTATCCCACCAGGATGTGCCACGATCGTCGTCCCAAGATGGGCGGTTGAGTCTGCAAGGAACCGGGAGAAGGGAGTCAGATAAGTCGTAACATACCCTGCCGAAGGGGAGTTCCCGGGGTACTGGCTGTGGATGACTGCCTGGGTGAACGGCGGGCCACCCCGGTCATAAGGGTCGAGGTTGCTTGCCCTGTTGATTGTCTTGGGATACAGCTGATCAGGCACGTAGGTAAAGGGGAGGGAGATGATGGCTATTGCCGCGATGATGGCGCATGCAGCTGCGAAAAGGGGGAGGATATGGTCGAAATGGGAAATTACGTTCGAGATTCTCCGGATCATACATCCTCCTTCTTCTGGATGAGCCGGACGAACACAAACACGGTCAGGGCAGAAACCCCTCCGAATGTAAAAAGGGCGAGCGCCTCATCGTACGAGAGCATGACCAGCAGGAGACCCCACGACGGGATTTCAAGGTTGATCAGCCGCGTCACGTACGACCTGTCCCTGGGAAATGCCACCGCCAGGGTCCCTGCAACGAGGATGAACAGTCCGACGTAGAATTCAGGGCTCATCTCTCTTGCCTCCGGAAAAGGACCATCAGGGTGAATATCGTTGAAAGCGGTGCAATGAGGGCGGTGGCAGTTGCGATGTCGAGGTACCCCCGGGCGACGATAAATGGAATTACCCCGGCCACCAGGACGGATAGGGAGATCAGCTTGTCGAAGGCATTACGTTCGCAGATGGTGAGGGTGGTACCGAAAAGGACGAGGAGAGCGCACCCTGCGGTTACAACTTCATTCATCCTTTTCCTCCGGGCCCCCCGCAATGGTGCTCGCTATTGCATTGGACTCAAGGGTAGAACCGACGAAATAGGCCGCAGCAGCAAGGATGGTGAGTGGATGGGGGAGAATAATAGCAATTACACCGGTCACAGCAAAGGAGACGACATTCAGGAATGGCAGCTTCTTCAGGGTATTTCTTTCAAGCGCTATCCTGACTGCGGAATATACCGCTATCACAATACATATCGTCACAGCCAGCTCGTCCGGGCTCATGACCTCCACTTCCAGAGCCTCTCAATAAGTCGGGATGCATGGACTGCACTGACCCCCTGAATCGTCAGGATCGCGATCACCATCCCGGCAATGAAATCGGTTGCAACAAAACCCACCTGGCATAGGCCGTAAATGATGAACGTTGCTGCAATACACCCGGTTGTCCCGGCATACCCGGGGTCATGGCAGATACGGTTCCCCACATAAACGCACATCGCGGCAAGGAGCCCGCCGGGGATCCCGGCAATGAATACGCCGCAGGCCGCAAGCAGGGTCCCTGCAGACGCATCAGGAGAGGAAACGATGTTGCCCATCATGAACCCGCCGTGAAGTGCACCCCCTTTCCTTTCGACCTCGTGAGCTATCGCCGTGGCGCCACTCACCCCCCCTTCCAGTGGCAGCTTCCAGAACAGGTCAAAAGCCATGAAGTTCGCCCAGCAAACTGCTGCTGCGACCAGGATGCGGAGGAGATCTTCCGGCATACGGGGATCCTCACTGAACAGTAAAGGGGGAAAGCCGGATAAATATTGTGATTTCTGCATTCAGAAACATCATTAAGGATATTAGGTAAAACACACCAGGCAGTGCCAAACAAGCCCCAATAGTTGCCGCCGGCTGGAAATCCTCCAGGCTTCGAGGACGACCTTTTTGCACCAGGAAAGCAATACCCCCAGAAAAAAGAGTATTGGATCCCGGTTCTCCTTATCCTGCATTATGGTCAAATCTGGGATTAATCCTATAGACTCATGTGGTCACACGAGTAATGGTTATCAGTATTTTTAGCGAGGGTTGCCGAGCCAGGTCAAAGGCGCTGGATTTAGGGTCCAGTCTCGAAGGAGTTCAGGGGTTCGAATCCCCCCCCTCGCATCCAGGGAGAAAGACGTCCGTCTGATACAACGCACGTAATTTATGCATATAATTGGATGCAATCAGGATTTTTGTTATTTCGTGGCCACATCAAGGCCCGTTTACCAGTATCATGGATAAATAGAGATAATGGTTTATCGGGGTGTTTCATCGAATTCACTCATTTTCAGACGATCCGACAAGGTATCCCCCGAAGCCTGTCGCCCACAGGATCACAGGATAGGCAATATACCGTTCTGTTCCGCCATCACCAAGAACCGGGATGAACAGTGAAGAAAAAATAAGGAATGCGAGGGTGATAATACCGAGCGCTATGAACAGGTACCTTAAGGTGCCTCCTGTCACCGTGGATGTGACTATGGCAGAGAGTCCTCCGAAAATAAAAGCCACCATTGCAAACAATGGGTGAAAAATCGCAATATTACCCGGGAATATTCCAACCCCAAGAATACCGGCTCCGAGCAGTCCAGGAAAAATGGTAACGAGCCGGTTACGAGTGGCCCTGAAGAGGAAAAATGAAGCTGCAAGGACAAGAAGACCGCCCGCAATCATCGTCAGGTTGAAAATAAAGGCCGAGGGCTGGTGAATTATGCTATTGGGCGGCCTTGTAGCCCCAAGGTCAGAGAGCTCACTGCTCGAAGTACTGTATCCCGCAGGGTAAAAAATCTCTGCAGTGATAATTCCCATGAGGAGGACTGACCCTGCCAGGAAAAAGAGGAGCCCGGCAGAACCGGTTTTACGAAGCAATTTCACGAAAACTCTCCATCTCCGAACAAAATAAATTTTATGCCGCGTTAATGGATGTTCGCCATCTTGCATCAGCCTGACTGGAAATGCATGTCTTTTCAGGACTGCCAGGATATCATCTTACTTTATCAATCAGGGTGCCGGAAGTTCATGGAATGCACGTTATATCGATGATTCTGCTGCCAGGATCATGGAGAAAATAAACGAGAAAATTGAGAGAACGGGGTTTATTACCTCGAGACATCCATCATTTGTTTTTTCGCCGGTCTTATAGGGCTGGGCTTGTTGGTATGAGGCCCCAGCTGGGCCCCGTGCACATGGGAGTGAGGGGCATGCCGTGGAGGTAAACGTGGCTTGCGGACAGGTTGATGAGGGGGATGTGGATCTGGATGAACGAACGGATGATGTCTTGCATCCTCCAGATGTCGGGCCCTGGCCTGGCTGGTCCCAGGAGTTGTCAGCTCTTTAGCGGGGGACATGATCTACGATTTTCCTTTCGGGATATAAAGTGATCATTCGCGGCCATTTTAAGAGGGGTTCCTATTGAAACGAATGATTCGTTGAATTCACCAGATTGTTCCTCCTCGGCAGATACCAGAAATGCAAGCCAAAATTCCGTGTAGGAACACTAGTCTGAAGGGAGCCCGAATCGCTGAAAAAGAGCGCTAGATGCAAAAATGGGCCTTTTTCCAGAAAAACGGAAAATTCCCAGGAACTGTGCCTTCTTTCGAGGGTTTGGCCTTATATAAATTCTTTCCCCGATCCCACCTATAAAGTGCTTGGAGAACATAATCATATGGAATGGAAGAATCATTTCTCTTTTCACAGTTGAATATTTCATCGGGAATTCTCAAGGCCATCGAGGACATGGGCTTTGAAGAACCAACCCCTATCCAACAGCGCTCGATTCCATTCCTCCTCCAGGGCAGGGACGTAACCGGGCAGGCACAGACCGGGACCGGAAAAACTGCGGCCTTTGGTATACCGGCCCTTGAAAGGATAGACCCAAAGGACAAGCGTACTCAGGTCATCATCCTATCGCCGACCAGGGAACTTGCCATCCAGACCGCAGAGGAGCTAGCCCGCCTGGCACAGTACATCAGAGGAGTTGTCGTCGTCCCTATATATGGCGGGCAACCAATCGGCAGGCAGTTCAAGGTCCTTAAGACAGGGGCCCAGATCGTGGTGGGAACCCCTGGAAGGATCCTTGACCATATGAACCGCCGGACGCTCTCTCTTTCAAACATTCGGATGGTCGTCCTCGATGAGGCCGACCAGATGCTTGACATGGGATTCTACGATGATATCGAGACAATAATGCGTGCGACACCTGTCAACCGCCAGACCGTCCTTTTCTCGGCAACGCTCCCAAGACCGATCCTTGAGATATCCAAACGTTTCCAGAAAAATCCGGAACTTGTCCAGGTCCATGTCAAGGAACTCACGGTCCCCCAGATCGACCAGCAGTACATAGAGCTTCATTCCCGGGACAAACTTGAAATCCTGTGCCGGGTCCTGGACAGTTATGACCCGAAA
Organism: uncultured Methanospirillaceae archaeon; assembly: GCA_949319355.1. GTDB lineage: Archaea > Halobacteriota > Methanomicrobia > Methanomicrobiales > Methanospirillaceae > KLAP105. The sequence continues at coordinate 11,983 of CASGHA010000178.1, forward strand.
CTGACCCTGATCTTCTGTAACACTAAGCGAGCTGTCGATGAGCTGACATCACGGCTGCATTCCCGGGGATATAGTGTCGCCGGTCTCCATGGCGACCTGAAACAGGTGCAGCGCGACCGTGTGATGGAAAAGTTCAGAGGGGGTTCGTTGGACCTTTTAATTGCGACAGACGTCGCCGCAAGGGGCATTGATGTCGAAGAGATTGACCTGGTCATCAATTTCGATGTGCCGCAGGACATCGAGTACTATGTTCACCGCATTGGAAGGACGGCAAGGGCAGGCAGGTCCGGATGTGCCATTACTTTTGTGGGACCCCAGGAGATCTATAAACTTCGGGCGATCCAGAGGACAGCACGGATCACCATTACCCGTATCCCGGTACCAAAAGAGACTGATGCAGCTGAATCCCGGCTGAAAAACCTTTCCACCCGGATTAAACAAGCGATAGACAACGGAAATCTCGACAGGTACGAGGAAATGGTGGAACGGATGATGAGGGATGACAATACGTCACTCGATATCGCTGCAGCCCTCCTCAAGATTCACCTTGAAGCATAATCTTTTAATCCTATCTTTGTCAGCCAGGCCCCGTTGAAAATTAAAAAGCGGGGATCTCATAGAGATCGAATGCATTAAATGAAACGAGTTATTTTACCTCCCCGTATTTCGGGTCAGTGAATTCAAGGCTCTTCAGAAGGGTCTGCCACTCTGCCGCTGACAGTTCGCGGGGGTCATTCCCGGATATGACACCGAACACATGGTGAAGCACGGCAGTGCGACCACTGGTAATATTCACATAAAAATAATGCATTCCCTGTTTCTTTTCACCGCTCCCAAACTCCCATACCTCGTAAAACAGGACGTCCCTTCCCGGTTCCTCCGTTTGTTTCCGTTCTGCGACCTGTCTTCCTTCAATAATACGGGATATCCCGGGATAGAGGACCTGGTTGTCCAGGGTGTCCTCGAGATGCTGACGGTTCGTGGCACTCATGGTCAGGGATATCCAGTCTATACCTGCCACCGTCTGATGGGTAGAGGGATCCATGAATGAAACGGAGCGGGATCTTGCTTCAGGGAGAGAGATTTTTCCATCAATCAGGCTGTAATTACGGTCTGGCGAGTATACCGGGGTGAGATGGGACGGGTAGGTTAAAGATATTCCCAGGTCATTGAACGGCGAATTATTCAGGGAATTCAATGTAATTTCTGGAAGAGGAGAGGAAGTGGGCTTCAATCCTGATGCATTCACTACAGGATCAGGTGCGGTCCTGGAATCATCCAGCCGGGTGTCCGGAACCACACAGCCACAAACAAGAGCGCAGGTGAGAATGAGAACCAGAATCCCAGTATGCAGGAAAGTCGACCTGTACATACAGAAGGTAAAAATGTCCTAACGTATACCTCTTTGGAGCCGGCTGTCTGTTCATCGTCCTGGTAGGAAGAGGCGCGGGATTTGTATTACCAAAAAAGGGACTGAAGTCCCTGGCATACCTCTTTTCACAAACAATTCGCTCTATTTTAAAATCTAAGGTTTATCTCCTGGAATACCTGATAATTCAGAAATGGTAGAGGCAATCCTCTCGTATGTGACCTTTATTACGGGAAGGAGTGTAAGGGATCTCCTGATTGCACATGAAATACACGATAATCGGTGACAACCTGCAGATCGTTACCATACGCCTTGCGAATGGAGAGACCGTCCTCGCTGAGGCCGGATCAATGGTGAACATGAGTGGCAACATGGTCATCACAACGGAAGCGACCGGGGGGATCCTCAAAGGCCTGAAACGGATGGTATCTGGGGAATCATTCTTCATGACACGGTTCAGCCCGCAGGGCGGCGACGGTTTCGTCTCGTTCGCAGGAAATGTCCCGGGAAAAATCTTTGTTAAGGAATTCACCGGATCAGGCGATTTCATCGCTCAGAAGGACTGCTATCTGTGCGCCACTTCCGGCGTGGACCTGGATATTGCATTTACCAAGAAAATCAGGGCCGGACTTTTCGGTGGAGAGGGTTTCGTCCTCCAGAAAATTTCAGGTACCGGGACGGCCTTCTTCCATTGTTGCGGTGATATCCAGGAGATCGAGCTCCAGGCTGGGGAGGTCATGAAGGTACAGACCGGGCTCGTTGTAGGGTTTGAGTCAACCGTCCAGTACAGCATAGCCCTTGCCGGAGGGGTAAAAACAGTATTTTTCGGTGGAGAAGGTCTCTTTCTGACTACCCTGACCGGTCCGGGGAAAGTGATCGTCCAGTCAATGGATGTGGCAAAACTGGCTGAAGCTATCATACCGTTCCTGCCAAAGCCTTCTCCGAACAGTTCAGGGCGTTAAACCTGATTTGGAGGATCAATTCCCGGTTCTGGATGTGTTCGCCGGGTATCCCTACGGGGATCCGGGTGACTTCCTTCCATGAACTCTTTCCCATTATCAGGATCTGGTTCTCCCTTTTCGCAGAATGCACCATTTTTGTCAGTAAAGAGATAGCCCCTGCAATTATGAAGGATCCAGGTCTCCGGGTTCCTGGCAGGCAGGCAGGGACGGAACTGGGCCTCCCTACAGGAACTTTTGCTCTTTGAATACCATTGACCAGGTTTTCTCCCAAAAATCACGTGAAGATTCAGACCTGATCAAGGCATTTGTAACAATACCACCGTTTATACAGAGGGAAATTCATCCTCATGCAAGGCGTACAGGCAGCAACAGGAAGGGGAGAGTAATATGGAAACAAATACCAATACCAGCACGGCTTCAAAGGACTATCTGGAACTCCTTGAGCTGAGACAAGTCCAGAAGAACTTCCAGCGGTTTATCCAGCTGAACCCTGACCCGATGCTTATTTGGGACACAAATGGCAGGGTTATCGACACAAATGCTGCCTTTCTGAATGCTTCCGGCTGGAGCCGGGATAAAACCATAGGTGCCACTACCAAGGACTTTGATTATGTTGCAACAAGTGGCGAAGGCATTGCAGAGTCAATCAGGGACAAACGTGCCGTGACCGGCGAGGCAACCCTGAGGTTTCCAAAGGGTGTGGTCGTATGGACCCGTCACACCATTCCTATCCTGGACGACAAAGGAGGCCTGCTTCAAATCATTTCACTCTACTCGGACATCACTGAGCTCCGGAAAAACATGGAAGTGGCCAAGCCCATGAAGGACCGGGCAGATGCCATTGTCCATGAGAATCCTTACCCGATAATCCTGTGGGATACTGATCTGAAACTGATAATGACAAACAGGGCCATGCTTGAGCTTTCAGGCTGGACACAGGATCAATCAAAAGGGATATCGGTCAGGGACCTGAAATACAGGAGCCAGACCGGTCAGACCGTGGTCGATACCATCAGGTCCGGAAAGGGGAGCTCTGGGACTGC
>CASGHA010000179.1 GCA_949319355.1 uncultured Methanospirillaceae archaeon
CTGCGATCAGAAATGCGAATGGTTTTAAAGAGTCCTTTTCTGTTTTTTTTGGACTTTGTTCCTGGATTAACCGGTTTTCACTCATCGCGACCGGAGGGAGCACGGAGAAGAGGATCGGTGCCAGTATGAGTGCTGGTATGACAAGAAGGGCCAGTCCATGGAGGCTGAAATTCGCCAGGACAGCCCCGGTGAGTACAGGCCCACAAGAAAAGCCGATGTTTCCGCCGACCACGAAAATTGCTGTAAGGCTTCCCCGGTTCCCTTCCGAACAGAGCCTGGACACGAGGGAAAGTGCCGAAGGGTGAAAAAAGGCGTGTCCCAGAGCGGCAATTGCCGCGAAAACGAGAAGCAGCGCATAATTTGTGGCATATCCCATGAGTGCGATGAAGACCGCGCTGATAAGGAGACTGTAACTCATATGCAGCGCAATGCCGCGGCTGTCCGATAACCAGCCGAGTACCGGCTGGGTGAAGGAAGACGCGAGGTTGTAGGTCGTGACAAGGAGACCTGCCATGAAATAGGAATAACCGTTCTGCAGGATGAGAAGCGGGATCATGGCCGGTATCACGGACATGTAGATATCGGTGACCAGATGGCCTGAAGAAAGGACGAGGATGGTCTTCCTTGTGTCCGTCATCGAAGATACCCTTCTATACCGTTTGAGTGTGCCTGAATTGTTGAATCAGCTCTGAATCGCCCGGATTGCACAACGGATATGTGATCCCCCCGTGAGCGGACACCAAAAAAGGTAAGGATACCTTTTCCCGGATTCTGCAGGGGCATCCCGTCCATTCTTCCTGTGAAAGAGAAGCGCCGTTGGCTGCAGTGCCGGGAATGGTAATTCACAGCTGTGCTGGCCGTGCGTTGATCACCGGTGGCAGGATCCGCTGGATGACATAGTCCGGTACCTGCGATGAAGTCCGTATGGTCAGGTCGAAGTTGGCGAGGTTGTTCACGACTCCCTTGTATTTCAGGGAGATCTGGAAGTTTGTATCGATCACCGGGATGAAACCGAGGGATGTCACCCGGGCATGCCGTCCTGAAACAACCCGCTCGTCACCTGCTGCCAGTTTTTCACGGTTGCCATCGATATCGGTGATCATCTCGTTTTCAAAGGAAAGGACGATGATACGGGAATTTCCAATGGTTACCGGCTGGCCTTCGGGGAAGGAGACCGAGTAGGTGGTGGCATAGGGGTACATCGCGTTCTGGTCCGGCGCCGTGATGGAAACGCTCATGGTAAAAAATGCCGCAGCCACAATGAGAATGGCGATGATGATAAGCCCGATTACGATTACACCCAGGAGGCCATGTTTTGACCTCTTCGTGCCTTCCGTGGGACCTGATGTTGGCCCTGCCGGTCCGCCCGGTACTGGATCAGGGGCCTTCCCCTGGTCCAGGGCTGTAGCCCTTTCAGGACTGATGGGATCTTCTGCCATGGATAATACCTGGTATAGTGGTGTGGACGGGGTGGAGAAAAAGCTGATGAGTATGATGGATACTCCTTGAAACGTTCCTGAACGCCCTTTTCAGGATACGTCCTGATAAGAATCCCAAAACGGTGATGACCCACACAATTCCGGCTATATACCTGGTGACCCTCCCCAGGCTCGTGAAAGGTCACCGGATGCCGGGTGTGCGGAAGTGGTGAGTAGGTAGTGCTATGGAAGGGATTCCTGTTACCCCTGAGCCCCTCACATCATGATGGTCCCATCGTCTTCGCACTGGTAGCTGCGGCTGGTAAGCGTATACGACCCTCCCGAATCCCTTGCATGGACCAGAGCATAGTAGGTCGAACCTGAGGCTGGGTTCTGGACTGATACATAGGCATTGGAGCCGCTTCGCGTATCAGAATACGCTGCAGGACACCACCTGGTGCGGGGGTCGCAATCCTTGTAGAGGTAGAGGTCAAAGTCCGGTCCGCAGGTGGTCCGCTGGAAGCTGGCCACCTGGGTCGTCGTGAATAAGGTGAGGGGGACAAGTGAACCGCATGGTCCGGTAAGCACCCATTCTGCAGCCGTACGGGGCCCGCCTATCCTGTACGCATATACCTGGGTCTGACCTTCACTTAGTAACCCTGCCTTCTGGGTTGTAATGAGCGGAGAAGAACAGGGAGTCTGGGGTGTCGGTGTTATCACCGGTGTAGGCGTTGGCGAGGCGGTTATCGTCGGGAGAGGTGTGGGTGTCCTGGTCGGAGTCGGTATCGTGCATTGTCGTGTCACAGTAAGAAAATACTTGCCATTGCCACTGCGGGCCTGGACAACAACGCACCATAGCCCGGGTTCCAGGAACATGCTGCTTTTTCCGAGTAATGCCGTGGAGAGCTTGTCATGATGCGTCATGATGTAGTCGTTTGACCCGCAGGTCCCCGGCCCATCATAATTCCTGAGGGCGTACAGGTCATAGCTGCCGCCCGATGGAGAAGTCAGGTCAAGCTTTGCCCCGCAGTCGACCTGTATCTCGTGCATTACTCCGAGGCCCTGGCTTAGATAGTATGACTTCGTCCACATTACCCCGGAAGCAGCCATAACCGGGCCGGTAACCAGGCACATGAGGACTATGCTGGTCACAACCGCTCCATAACAGAGATATGACTTCATTCTTCACCACCCCGTGTTTCAACCGGGTTCTCCCTGACCCGAGAGCCAGGACACTCACCTCTACCCGGAGTGACCTGGTTTATCACGGTCGCATACCCCGGGCTGGGATTGAACATGGAATGCAAGGTTATTTCAACTTATTGATGAGGGTAAAAGTATTGTTCCTGGTCGGGATATGCAAAAACGGGTTTTAATCGTCTTTTTGATTATACCTGATTGTCACCCGCATCAGGCATAGGCCGTATCGGATATGAAGCAGATTGAAAAGCCGTCGTATTTTTTAAACCCGGAGCCCCATCATTCACAGTCGTCCCATGAAAGAGCAGTTCGTAGACCTCAGGGCCATTGCGCGGAAGGCAATGGAAAAGTATGGTTTTGAACCCGTGTTTCCACGACCGGTAATGCGTGAAGTCGAATCTGTCGATGAGGGCTCGACCGCAGTGCCGGGGGACGGTTCACGTGACCTCCGCCACCTGCTCTGGTCATCCATTGACAATTATGACTCCATGGACCTTGACCAGCTGGAGTACTGTGAACCGATGCCAGGGGGGGATGTCAACGTCAGGGTAGCCATAGCCGATGTCGACATGTGTGTCCCAAAACGGTCCCAGACCGACAGGCATGCGGCACACAATGGGAACTCGGTATATACTGGGGTCGAGACGTTCCCCATGATCCCTGACCGTCTTTCCAAGAACATTACCTCGCTCCTTCCGGGCAGGGACCACCAGGCGATAGTCATGGAGTACAACGTCCTGAAGGACGGGAGCACCCTGCACGGTGACCTGTATAGGGCTACCGTCCGCAACAAGGCAAAACTCGTGTACGAGGAGGTGGGTGACTGGCTCGAGGGGACGGGGCCGGTACCGGCGGCAATCCAGGATATCCCGGGTCTTGAAAAGCAGATCCGTCTCCAGGTCGAGGCTATGAAACGCCTGAGAAGATACCGCACCGAACAGGGAGCGCTTGTCCTGAATACCATTGAGGCCCAGCCGGTCATGGATGACGACCTCATCCGCGACCTGGTCCTCCAGAGACAGAACACTGCCCGCTGCCTGATCGAGGAGTTCATGGTCGCAGCGAACGGTACGATGGTAGAATTTCTTGGAAACGCCGGGGTGCCCATGATCCAACGTGTCGTGCGTGTCCCGAAATACTGGGACGGGATAGTCAGGGTCGCAGGTACCTATGGGGAAACCCTCCCGGCCAGTCCGGATGCAAAAGCTCTTTCGGAATTTCTTATCCGGCGGAAGCAGGCTGACCCTGAACGGTTCCCTGACCTTTCACTCACCGTCGTCAAGCTCCTGGGTTCAGGCGAGTATATGGCACTTGAGCCGGGCAGGGAACCGTTTGGTCATTTTGCCCTTGCAGTAACCGATTATACTCATGCCACTGCTCCCAACCGGCGGTACGTGGACCTCGTGAACCAGCGGCTCCTAAAGGCAGCCCTGGATGGAAGAGATCCCCCGTATTCCTATAAGGAACTTGAAAACCTGGCGGAATGGCTGTCTGACAGGGAAAAGAGGACCAAGAAGGTGGAGCGTTTTGTGAGGAAGGCGGCAGCCGCCGTGCTTCTCAGAAAACGGATCGGCGAAGTATTTGACGCACTGGTTACCGGGGCATCACCAAAAGGGACCTATGTCCGGCTCCTTGCCCCGCCGGCAGAAGGCCGCGTGGTCCGGGGGGAAAGGGGACTGTTCGTTGGAAAGAAAATACGTGTCAGACTGTTGAGTACTGACCCTTACAACGGTTTTATAGATTTTGAAAGAGCCAGAGAGTAAACCTCTCCTTCTTTCCGGAACCATGTGCATGAGTGGTGCGAAGAACATCTGAGAAACCCCTTATAGGAGGACGTTGGATGGAGAGGTCAGGTGAAGGATGAATAAACGGAATGCGAGTTTCAGGACCGCCATCTGCGCCTTTATTTTCCTGGTATGCCTCTATATCGGTGTTGTGATGGCTGACTGGCCGGGCCTTGCTGGTCAGGGCAAACCTGGAGGGAGCGACACGGAGAAAGCAATCACCATACCCTTTAAGGGCCTTCCCTCCCCAGGAAAGGGGCTTGTGGGACTGCGGGAGTATGCCACTTCCAAGGTACAGGGAGCAGGGAAAATCGTGAACACGTCTCCTGAGATCTCCCCCTGGGACCATACCTCGTTTGTAGACGAACGCCTGCCCCCTAAGACACCTACCCCGGTCAGGCTACGGATCCCGCCTCCCAAGCTCAAAATTTCCGTAACGATTATTCCCTACTTCCTCACGCACCTGGTT
>CASGHA010000180.1 GCA_949319355.1 uncultured Methanospirillaceae archaeon
AAGACCATTACTCAGACCAAGACCAGGGTACCGACACGGACTCCGACGCCAAAAAAGACGGTTACCCCCACAAAGACAAAGACCCTGACACCAAAGAAGACCGTAACGCCCGGACCCGGAACCCTGAACGCCCAGGTCACGAGGACGGTTACCGTACCTCCGCCTGCACAGGAGACGTGGAGCAGCTACAGTTCCCGTTACTTCAGGGTCAGTTACCCTGCAGGTACGAAGGTCGAGCCAGATCCCATGGATCAGGACGACAAGGTTACTCTGACTGATACGGACAAGGAGTACTTTATCACCATCAAGGTCTCGAAAGCGTCGCAATACAACGGTCTGACCACGGACGACCTCCGGGATATCGATATCAGGGCCAACCAGGAGAGCGGGATGGTCTTCCTGCAGTCCCGGACAGGCACCCTCGGGGGAGAACGGGCCGCGGTCAATACGTACGCCATGACCATATCAGGGCTCGATTTCATTGGGACGGATTATATCGCCATCCACAACGGGCACCTGGCCATGGTGATGGTGTATGCATCTGAAAGAAAATATGACACATCGAAAGAGACCACCGACCGGATTGCCGGCTCACTGACCTTCATCTGAAGTGAGGTCAATTTTTTTCCGTTTTACGCTGTAAACCGGCAATCCGGGGCAGGCGGAGCCAGGGGAATATTCCTGGCATGACAACACCGGGTGAAGGTACAAAAGTGTACGATGTCCTGCAGGACTTTCCCGGTCTTCAGGGTGCCATGGGATTCCACGGATTTATGAAAGGAAACCGGAAAGAGTAGACTGCCTTTCAGCAAGGATGTCACGGGTCAGGTTGCAGGCCCCGAGGAAACGGTCCAGGGGGAGGGTCATCCCGCCGGCAGCCTGTTTCAGGGCGGATTTCAGGCTGTCCTGGGAGAGCGGGTCTGACAGCATGGCGTTTCTCACGTTTTCCCTGACATTGAAAACGCCCATGGGGATGTATCCGCTGGTAGCCTCACGCAGCACAATCGCACCGGCCTGTGCCTGTTCCCGCGCCAGCGCCTCGAGGACGGCCATCCGGCAGGAATAGAAGCACCCTCCGACCGTCGAGTACCCCTTCTTGCCTTTCATCCCCTCGTGGTCGGCAAATACCAGCTCTTCGTTTCCCTTTACATGGACAAAGGCTTCGGCCCACTCGTACTGCCAGGGTGTGGGGATGAGGATGACAGCGTAATGGTTGTTGAGGCTTGAAAACTCGTGGATACGGACCTCATCAATAACCTCGTATTTCCGCACTTCACCGAGAAGCCGGTTTCCGATCGTGCTGTCGGCAGCGGTGATGGACCACCGGGTCGGAACGAGCCTCCTGCGGCGGCCGGTCCCCATCGTCCCGACCGAGAGGGCCTTCTGGATACGTGAAAAAGCGACCCCTTTTGCATGGAGCGCCATGATAGCGTCCGATGCGGTAAGGTCGGTGTCATAGAAGACCTTCTCGAGGTCACGGTCCCAGGTCGATGCACTCAGGTCAAGTGTCCGCAGGGGGGCGCTCGGTCCGTGGGGAGTGCTTTCCTGGGAAAATGAAAAGCCCTGCGGAGTGTACCCGAACTCCACCCTGCTTTTCAATGAGGCTCCGGACAGGGCAATGTCCTGGAGGCTCTCAACAAAGCGGCCCTCAGGGTGTACCGCATGTACCGGATGTTTCCCTCTCACGAGGGAGAGGCGGAACCCCAGAATCTCCTCCTGGGTCCTCCGGGCCGGAAGCCAGGTTTCAGGTGTGTCCATGTACCCTGTCTCGCCCTCGGCCGGAGCTATCATGGGCCCGGCCTGGACCTTGGGATAGTTGTGGCTCCCGATGAAGACCGACGGCGGGCAGCTCCCCTCAAGGGAAGTCCCGACCTGGACCGACCTGAAAGGCAGCGTCGAGGTGATCTGTCTCAGGTACGATGCCTTAGCTATCACTCGTGGAAAGGTCACCCTGATTGGATAAAGAGGTGGGCCGTGCAGCATGAAAGTGAAACCGTTCCCGGTGCCGGGTTTCGGAAACAGTTCTCATTTCCATAAACCAGTTATCCGGTCGTGACCCATGTATGGCAGGAACTGGAAGTGTGCCGGGCATGTCACTGACCCCGATCCGTGAACTGATAGCAGAGAGGATGAAGGAACTCACTGACCTTCGGAAGTACCCGGAACACCACCTTGCTGAGATCATCGCTGAAATCGGGTTTACCTGCACATACTGTGCTCGCTGCTGCACCCGTGCCTTTAACGACCATGTGTTCCTCCTTGATACCGATGTCAGCCGCGTCCTCATGATCAACCCTTCAGCCCTTGAACCTGCCCCGTACTACGAGTTCTGCGACAGGAACGGGACGTTTTACGTCGCAGGGTACGCCCTCACGGCACAGGATGACCGGGCGGGCTCCTGTGTCTTCCTTCTGGGGGACAGGTGCAGGATCTATTCCGACCGTCCGGCGATATGCCGTGTCTACCCGTACATGCTCCACCGGGAGGCAGACGATTCAGGGACGGTGGACTGGCGGCAGTTTGCAGGCCTTGACCAGCACGGGGAATACCATGGGCATCTCACGGAAGACGAATGTATCCAGGCCGCCCGTGAGACAATCGCCTACGAAGAGGCGTTCCTCATGCAGGAGATCGCCTTTTTCGTGTACATGGAACGATATTTCAAGGAAAACGGCCTGAAACACGTCCAGAAGAAGTATGATGAAACGCTTCGGAGATACCATGCCGGCGGGGAGGTACTCGTCATGGTCTGGCATGCCGGGAGTCTTGATCCTGTCCGTGTCCGTCGGCCTCCTGCAGGAAAAGCCCCGTGATGAAGGGAGCACCTCATTCCCGGAGATGAGGGGTCCGGATTTCATATTCCCATACAGGCATCAAAGGTGTGCAATGAGCACGGATGATGTCATAAATACCCGTTAACTCCTTCACCAGGCTGATGTGCTTTCTCCCGCCTCAAAGACCGGGCCGCCTGGCATATGCGAGGGCTCCTTCAACCGGGCAGGAGTCAAGACAGCGCCCGCAGAGGTAACATTCATTCCCTCTCCTTCCCTGGGCCATTTCACCGGTAGGACATGCCGCCTGGCACTTCCCGCACCGCGTACAGGCCTTCCCCTTCATGAGGGAGAAGCGGCCCGCCCATGCGGCAAGTGACAGAAGGGCGCCGAGCGGGCAGGCATACCTGCAGAACGGCCGGTACAGGAAGATCGAAAGAGCGATAACCGCGAGGAACAGGACGAGGGGGAGTGTCAGCTCCGGTGAGACGAAGAGGGTTCGTGCCCCGCGGAGGAGGACCATGCTTGACATCAGGTACTTCGCCGCAAAGAAGAAGGCGGCAAGACAGAGGAGGGTTATCAGGACCCCCCGGAACACCAGGAGGATGGGGTTCTGCTTCATGACGACCTTCCTCACCGGGAGATAATAGGGAATCTCCTGGACCGCGCCGAGCGGACACCCGTACCCGCAGAATACCCTTCCGAACACGAGAGTCGAAACGATGACCAGGATTACGGCCAGGAGTGCCGCAAGGAACGGAACAGAAGACCCCGGGACCCGGTAGACGAGGACCATGAACATGATGGGGGTCATCGGGGCGAGCAGGAAGAGGCCGGCAATGGAAATGATGGCAAGCAGGACAAGCCGGTACTGTATCCGGAGGTCTCCCCTCATGAGAAGAAAGACCGCCACGGCCATCAGGACGAAAGCAAGTACAAGGCCAGTATAACCGGGGGCATCGACAAGGGTGACCATGGTTCTTTTCTTTCTCCAGCTGCTCCCATTGGGGGGCGTTTCGGTCCGGGTATACCATTCCTTCAGCAAGGCGTTATTTAGCGGTTTCTGGTAGCTGAAGGTGATTGGCGGGGTAATGAAGTGAAAAAATAAAAGCTAGTAATCTGCACGGAATTTAAAAATTAGGGACAATTCGCAATGTAAAGGGTTTATGAGATGCGTTGAAATGTCAATTCGCTGCGGTTAATATATCCCCGGGGTTAGTTTCACGTATTTGGAGTGGCACCAGGGGTCCTTCCCGTTGTCTCTTCAGAATGTGATTTCGGAGGTTCTTCAGTGTATTCAAACGATATTTCAAGGGATCCGATAAAATTGGTTCCTGTCTGTGTCTTTTTACTCGCTTTGGTCTTATTCGTTGGAGTGACGGTTGCTGCCGATTGGACACCAGTCGGGCCATCAGGAGTACGGGTGAGGAATTTTGCAGTTTCCCCCGGTTATCCAGCCGACCAGACATTTATCGTCTCGAATTTTTCGCAGCCAACAACAACATACATTACAAAAAATGGCGGAGGGACCTGGACCACAACAACCCTCAGTGAACGATCATCGGGAGTGGTCGAGGAGGTCATATTTGATGGGACCCCGAATCGGGCGTATACTGCTGGAAATAATGCGGCAGGAGGATATACTACCAGTGATGGGGGACTGACCTGGTCCCGTTATCTTGATTATTCGCATTACGCATTTACAGTTGATGCAAATCCCAGTACCGTTTTTTATGGGGAGCAAAATAAAGTCGGCATTTCATCAGATAGTGGTACCACGTTTACATGGATTTCATTCGGGACAAATGGACTGGATGCAAACGCAGGACAGATATTTGCGATAAAGGCATCCCCTTCATACACAAATGACCATACCCTGTTCATAGGAACTGGATGGAAAGGGATGTTTAAAACGGTTGATGGGGGATTGCACTGGACAAAGATAAATTCCGGACTCCCCCCATTCAACGGGTCATTAATGGTAGAGATCCAGGATATTGTCATTTCACCCGATTTCGAAAATGACAACACGCTCTTCGTGATGATCTGGGGAGATGGTCTATACAAGTCAACGGACGGAGGATCGACCTGGAACAGGGCTTTTACGAGGGATATTACCGCAACCCCCAGAATGGCGATATCCCCTGATTTCTCAAATGACAGAACAATCTTCTTTAGCGGATATGTATCAGGCAACCAGGTTTACAAATCAACGGATCGTGGCAACTCCTGGTCTGAAGTAGACACCTCCGGGTTTTCTTCAGCCATCAGGTATACTGGGTTCAATGATATCCAGATATCCCCGGCGTATGGATCTGACAAACGCATCTTTTTGGGTACCAAAGATGGGGTCTGGACCACCCAGATAGCGAATCAGGCCCCCACCTTAAACCCTGTCGGAAATACAGCAATCAATGAAGGCCAGACCCTCCAGTTCACCCTCTCAGCTTCCGACCCGGACAGCACCACCCTGACATATTTTGCCTCCTCACTTCCTGAGGGGGCATCCCTCTCCGGGACCGGATTCAGCTGGACCCCGGCGTATAACCAGGCTGGCACCTATGAAATCACGTTCACGGTGAGCGA
>CASGHA010000181.1 GCA_949319355.1 uncultured Methanospirillaceae archaeon
CGAGGATGTAACCCGGTGCACGGGAAGAGCAGCCAATACCCGATACGAATACCGTGTCCTCTTTTTTCCAGCCCATTTCCTCAATCGCGGCAAGAGAGCAGTTAATTATGGTCCCGTTTCCGCAGCCTGCGCAATAGATATGGGGAAGGCGGTCTTCACGGAACCATTCCTGGAATGTCACAGCCATCCCTCCGCAACATCAAAGAGTTCATCCGGGGTGTGGAGGTCTCCGCCTAGTTTCGGGAGGCTGACCACGCGGATGTCTGTGTGGCGCTCGATCTCGCGTGCCACCTGGCCCATGTTGAGTTCAGGCACGATAAACACCTTTGCGCCATGGAACGCTTCAAGTGCCTTTTCAGGAAAAGGCCAGACCATCTTCAGCCTTAGATGCCCAAGGGATGCCTGGGGGTGGTCGGCGAGGACCTGCATCACGGTACGGGCAGGGGCCCCGTAGGATATGAATACAACCCTGGCATCAGGTCTGAGAACCTCAAAATCAGCGATTTCATTCCTTACATCCTCGACCTTCCGGACCAGTCGTGTCACCAGTTTTTCATGAAGCCGCGGGTTGGTGGTACAGGGATATCCCTTCTCGTCATGGGTCAGACCGGTTACATGGACATGGTGACCTGATCCAAAGACCGGAAACCCGGGTACCATATCAGGCCCGGGCCTGAAGGGGGCGGCCGGGTCGACCTCTGTATTGCGCCTTGCGCCTGGAACAGAGTCGGGGATGTCGATTCGTTCCCGCATATGGCCGATTATTTCATCAGCCATCAGGAAAACCGGGACCCTGAACCTGTCCGCGAGGTTAAATGCCTGGACGGTCAGTTCATACATTTCCTGAACCGAGGCAGGAGAGAGAGCGATGATGCTGTAATCCCCGTGCGAACCGAACCGGCACTGAAGCATGTCTCCCTGCGCAGCCAGGGTGGGTTGGCCGGTGCTCGGGCCACCCCTCTGGATATTGACGATTACGCAGGGTGTCTCTGTCATTGCCGCAAATCCGATATTCTCCATCATAAGAGAGAATCCTGGGCCGCTCGTTGCCGTCATCGCCCTCGCACCCGTCCAGGACGCTCCGATGACAGCGGCAATGCTTGCGATCTCGTCTTCCATCTGGACAAAGACCCCACCGCCCTTCGGGAGCCGTGCCGCCATATGCTCTGCCACCTCGGTGGAGGGTGTAATGGGATATCCGCCGAAAAAACGACAGCCTGCGGCCAGGGCTCCTTCAGCGCAGGCAATGTTTCCCTGGAGGAACTGGATCTTCGTCAAAATTCCACCGCCATCCTCTTCCGTTCACCTGTTTTTTCGTCTTCCCAGGATATCGCCTGGTCAGGGCAGATCATCTGGCACATGCCGCAGAGAGTCCTCCCATACAGTTTACCGAGGCGGCAGTTGGAACACCTCTCCGGCCGGTCCAGGACCGGTACGAGGATCCCCCTGAGGTTTGGACTGGTTCCCTGCCTGAAAATATGATATGGGCATACCATGGTACACAGGTTGCATCCCTTGCACCGCCGCTCGTCGATGGTGATTTTCATGAGGTCCCTCTTATGAATCCCGGTAGCCGTTCAGTGCCAATCTGCCCTTTATCAGGTAACCGGTCTTGAAACAGGGGTTCAGTTCCTGGGCGCGGGATGACAGGCCTTGTCCTGTCATGCCATGAAACCCCGTGGCATATCACATTCGTTCCGGATCGCTATATATCATGCGATACGGCGTCTGATAACTGGAAAAAGAGATGGGAACCGTATGGTCAGGCCCGTGCGGAGATAATAACGTGCGAGGGAGTAGGAAGTTTGTGCCCGCCGTGCCGGAGGGCGTCCTTGCTCTTGTCGACGTATTGGGTTGAGGTCCAGATTGTCAGGACTTTCTGTCCGGGATCTACACGGGCGGCAGTGCCGACGGCTTTCCCAAATGCAAGTCGCATGCCCTCTGACACACGGTCTGCTCCTGCACCTGTAGCCTGTTTGTTTTCCCTGAGGACATGGTGTGGGAAAACCCGTACCTTGAAGTAAAAGTTCATTCTCCCGACCTCCTTCATCAGGCGCCGGTTGATGGTCGTACGGGCGGCCTCAAGTGCCGAGTGCCTTATCTGACAGGCCTCTTCAACGATAAGACTGACTTCAACGGGAAATTCCTGTGAGAGGTTGCCCATATCGTACTGGACGATCTTACTCCCAGGGACACCGCCCATGTACTCGCGACGTGTATACGCTTTCTTGGAAATATTTCTATACATCTTGGCCGGTTTACGTACCATTTCTGTCTCCCTCGTGAGCCTCTATGTGCTGTATAAGATGGCGAAGAATTATCATAAACCTTCCGAGGCTCAATGCTCCTCCTCAATGAGCGAAAGCACCTCTCTTCGTATAAGGGCACACTCGTTGCACGTCCTGTCACGCGGACGATCAGCAGTGACGTCTATTATTTGTCTGATCCTGCCCGGATTTCTTGACAGGACGACAATCCGGTCAGCCAGGAAAACCGCCTCGTCAACGCTGTGCGTCACAAAGAGGATAGTCTTACGGGTCTTCTGCCAGATTTCCAGGAGTTCCTTCTGAAGCATGTTCCGCGTCTGTGCGTCAAGTGCACCGAATGGTTCGTCCATGAGCAGGACGGACGGGTTAACCGCAATGGCACGTGCAACGGCCACACGCTGTCGCATCCCTCCTGAAAGCTCGTACGGATAACTCCCTGCAAACTCGGTCAGGCCGACCAGGTCAAGGTATTTTTTTGCCTGGTCCATCTGTTCCGCCTGGGGCAGCCCCCTGCACTCCAGTCCGAACAGGATATTTTCAATCACCGTACGCCAGGGAAAGAGGGAATATTCCTGGAAGATCATGGCAAGTTCGGGGGTCGGTCCAGAGACCTCCTTCTCATTGACCCGCACAGTCCCGCTCGTTGCTACCTCGAGCCCGGCGATGATTCTGAGAAGCGTGGTCTTCCCGCACCCCGAAGGGCCGAGAATGCAGAGAAACTCTTCATCCTCCACTTCTAGACTGATATCTTCAAGGACCGTCAGTTCGACGCCCCTTCGGGTGAAACGCTTGGTGATCTCCTTCAGAGTGAGGCTCATCGGTCGAGTTCCCTCCAGCTGAAACGTCTCTTTTCAACAAACTTGAACAGGCTGTCCACACCCAGACCGATGATCCCGATGACGATCATCCCGGCGATGATTACCTGGACCTGCCCCCAGTTGTAGGATGTCATGATGAGGTACCCGATACCCGAGTTCGTCCCTGGCATCATTTCCGCGGCAACAACGCACATCCAGCAGATGCCAAATCCCACCCGGAGCCCGGTCCAGATCGTGGGGGCTGCACCTGGCAGGACGACCCGCATGAGGATCCCCTTCTCTGATGCCCCGAGGGTTGTTGCAGCCTCAATCCATGTCTTCCTGACACTCCGCACCCCGTCGATGGTGTTGAGGAGGATGGGGAAGAAGCCACCGAGGGCTATGATGAATACCATCGAGCTTAACCCGATTTTAAACCACGCGAGGGAAAGGGGGACCCAAGCTAGGGGTGGTATCGGCCTGAACATCTGGATGACCGGGTCGAACAGAGTATGCACCATGTCATTGCGGCCCATGCCGATCCCGAGAGGTATGGCAATCAGGGTTGCAATGAAAAAACCAATGAGAACCCGTTCGAGGCTGATGAGCCCATTGCTGATGAGGCTCCCGCTGCCAAGGATATCTGCCGCCGGGTGGAGCAGTATTGAAAGGACCGACCCGATGCGGGGAAGTATGAATTCATTGTCCAACAGGATGGCGGCGATTTCCCAGATTACCAGAAGAAGGACCGGGAGTGCCAGGCGGAGGAGGGGGGAGGCTTTCTGGGGCCGTGCCTCCTCCCGTTCATGCTCCGCAGGAGGTATCACCATATCCAGTAGTATTGACAACACGTGCTCATGAAGATTCTTTCACGGTCACTCCGCTCTTTTCAAGGGCATACCTTAGCATGACGTCCTGGATCGAACCCTTCGAGGGCGCTGCAATCTTCATGGGCTTTCCTTCCGCGGTCCTCTGTGCCGCATAGGCGATAAAGCCGTTCCAGTCCTTGACCGGGACGGATGTTGTGATAACGACACCTGAGCCTTCGGTGTTGATCGGGTGGAGGATCTTGATGGGGGCTCCCTTGTCGATTGCCCCTATCGCCGGTGGAGCGCCCGCGAATCCAACCTGGATCGTATCAGTGGATTCCATCTGCATCAGCTCCGGTCCTGCACCGGCTGCTACCAGCCTGATCTCGGCAACCGGCTCGCCGTTTACGATAAGGTCAGCGACCTCAGGCTTTGCAGCGGTCAGGTCACGCGGCTTGATAGCAATGCTGTACTTGTCGTTGAAGTACTGCCATTCCTTGACGGCAATGATCATAGCGGCACCGTGCATATCTCCCTTGAGGTTGCCGAGTGTTACCGGCCGTGACTCTTTTGGCGGAGTCTTGATCTTCCCTTCTGCGATCATCCTGTTGGCAGCCTCGTACGGCCCCTTCGCGAAGAGGATGGAATCCCACTGTGTATTGCTCGAGTTCTTCAGCTGACCGGTGATGTATCCAAGGTCACGCTGGGCGGAGACAAAGTCATGGGTACCTGTTATCCACTGGTCGTTCATCTCGGTCGTGTAGTTCACGGTCGGAAGGGCCTTGTTGAGCACCGCTACTGAAGAGACTGACACATTCCCATAGGTGAAGTTCCCCTTGCCGACAAGCCACTCGGCGAGGTCTTCTGCAGCCTTGTCCGGGTTTTCGGTGATCCACTTGTCAGCGAGGATGGTCTGGGCGCTGATGGCGTTGACAAGGTCCGGGTTCCTTGCAAGGAGGTCGTCTCTCACGGTGAGAACACAGCACGGGTGGTTTTTCCATTTGCCATCTGGAGGGAGGTCCTGGGACTCTGCTATGATGTTTCCTATCCTGGCTTCGGTTGCGATTGATGCAAACGGCTGCCATGCTATATAACCATCAACCTGGCTTGTTGAGAGGAGCATGGGCATCGGGCCGACCCCGTTTGCATACATGACCGCTACCGTGGTCTTGCCAGTTGTCCCTGAGGGCACGGGAGTAACGTTGCCTGGTTTTGAACCGTTTTCAATGCACCCTGATGCAAACGCGAGCAGGATAACCGCTGCGCATGCAAGGATACCTATAAGCATCGATGTCTTCATATCACTCATTCTTTTGTTGGCTGTAGCTAAAAAGACTATCCAAAATGACTACTTTATTTATACAAAAAAATATTTTTTAAGGTAATTATTACCCAAAAAAGTAATATATTTCTGTAGTCAATGAACAGGTAGTGCACCTGTATACTTTTTCATCCGAACGATATTCTCCAGAGGCAGTTCTCTGGCCGAAAAAAGGAAGGAGTACCATTTTATGCCCCAGATGAACCCTGTCGACCGTCTGGTCAAAGGAGCGCTTGGTTCGGACGAAGAATTTGTTGCCGCCCTGGACCAGGTCATACGGCACGACCTTCGCATCACGGTGAAGGAACTCGCTGAGGCGAGTGGCATCGCCCAGAGTTCCCTCTATAAGATCATCCATGGGGAGAGGTCCCCGAACCTCTCGACGCTCCGCCAGATTGTCCGGGGTATCCGCTCGTTCTCCCGCCAGGAAGAAGGGGATTTCATCGGCCTTATCGCGGCCCGCCCCGTCCTGGAATCCGTTGAGGACCGAAGGACCGTTGTGGACGGACGACCGGTCATCGTCAGGGAGTATCCCGTCCATACCATCGAAGACGCCATTATCGCGGCGGTCCGGGCTGAACGTGAAGGTGCGGTCGCCATCGTCTGCGCTCCAATCGTATCGGCGGTCATTGAGCAGATGGTAAAAATCCCTGTTGCCACGATAATACCAAGGGACTCGGTTCAGAGAGCGATCGAACTGGCATCGCGTAAGGCGGGGCTTTAAACACCTCCCGGTTCCACCTGATCAGAGAACAGATTCATGACCCGGGACGTAGTCAGGCAGGGAAGGCTTTCGACGGAACGATCAGGTGAGATAGTGTCATTCCTCTCGTCAATGGAGGCAGACAGGAAAATTTCCGGGCATGACGTCCTCGTGGACCTCGCCCATGTCGTCATGCTCTCCCGTCAGGGAGTCCTCGATACGACATCTGCCAGGGGCCTGGTCCGGGTACTTCT
>CASGHA010000182.1 GCA_949319355.1 uncultured Methanospirillaceae archaeon
GGTCTTGCCACTGCCAGTGGCCTCCTCGATAATGAAGAGCTGAGGCCCGTTTTCAACGGGGCACATAGTTACGTGTTCCTGCAGGGGTGACGGAACGAATTGGGCATCCGGGAACAGCACGGAAAGCCCAGAGCCCGGTGCGACCTGGGAGGGAAGGAGGCCTGAGCGGGCAAGAGCATTTCTGGCTGAAGGACTGGCGTGGACCTTCCAGTAAACATCCAGCGGCATGGGCTCGGAATGGTGATTGAAGAAGCGTTCATCGGAACCTATCCAGTCACAGGCTACGACAAGACCGGCGAGGAGCCATGATAGTCTCTTTGATAGATCAGAGAAGTCCTTAAAGGAGGTCGCCCCGGACAGCCCCGTTCCGCTCAGGAGGAGGTCGGCGCAGGCGGTCGTGAATGAGGATGCAGATGCCCGGTTTTCAGCGGTGAAATGCAGTGCCGGTACCTCTCCCGGTGACTCCGTGACCGGCGGAACGCCATGGTGACCGCACACAGCACTCATCCATTTCTGAAACGCGGTATCCCATTCAATGGGAGATGTGCCCGGAGGTTTGAGGTGGAACCGGTCTTCTTTCAGCAGCCTCCCCAGTTCCTTTCTCCAGAGGTGAAACCCGAGGCTGTCATGGCGTATAGTATATGGGCCCGGATTCCCATTTCTTTCCAGTATTGTGGCCAGATCCGGGACAAGCGCCTGGAAACGGTCGGAAAACTTGCCAATGTCATGGAGAGCGAGAAAAAAGGCGATGATATGGTACAGAGCCTTCTCGTCCCTGAACTGTTCATTTATGAATTTTTCAGGGAGGAGGGGGTCGGCCTCGAGCAGGCAGTACCCGACGGCGGCAACATCGAGGCTGTGGTACGGGAGGGTGTGATACGATACGACCTTTCCCTGGTCGTCCGTCCTGCATTTTCCCCAGTACCTGAAAAACGGGTCATGGACTTCTCCTGGCAGAGTATCGCTTCCCGGTAATACGATCGTGCCAATATATGTTACTCCTCGATAAACGTATCTATTTGAAATGTACCTGTTCAGCCTGACCTATGACCCTTTTATCCCCTCTGCAGCTCACTGGCAAGGCTGAAGAGTTGCGTTTTTTTAAGAAAATCAGATGGGACTTTTTTCGGTTCCTGAATGAGAGCATCAATTCCAGCATCTGTTAGTTGTAGTACCATTGGGAGGACCTGAAATACCCGTGATCAGCCTGTTTTAAGCGCCATACGAAAATACTATCTTTAAGGATGTTTTTCCTGTAGATCCATTCCATTTTCCTTGTGAGCATTGAGCTCCTGAACATGGGCACTCTCCCGAGCCCGGACCCGTTGATCTCAATCCAGGATCTTCCCGCGCCGTACCCCCCCACCAATTCTCAGCACACCCAACTTTCATCTGAGACCTCCAATTTTGAAACCAACACACCAACAGCCAGCGTTTCGCCCCCCCACCAATCCTTTTAAATCAACCACGGAGCACCCTTCTCCGGCCCAAAAAGGGCCAGAGGGAAAAGAACATGACAGACTTTGTTGAACAGACGGTCACGAAGACCGCCGTGCGGAAACTCGCCACTCCCATCGGGAGCAGTGCGGACTTCGACGCACTCGTGAACAGCGTCGTAACCACCAACCCCTGGGGCTGCACGGCCTACGAGGTGAGCGGCGTGGCACAGCCCGCCGTCTCGAAGAGCCGGGAGACCTATACCGCCCGGGTCATCTACGAGGACGTGGACGGAAAGACCCTCGGGACCGCGACCGCAAAGGCCGGGTCCATCGCCGGGTTCAACGCGGTGAACACCGAGCTCCTCGGAAACACCGCCCTTGCGACAGCGATCGGCGGGACCGCCATCCGTGACACCGAGGGTGAGTCCTACTCCTGCACGATCAAGTGTCACCACCCGAACGGGGAACTGTACAACGTCACGTTCACCCGCCAGAACGTCCGGGTCTCGTCCTACACCGACGATGCGATCAAGACCGCCATCGACACGTGGGCCGACGGCATCCCTGACCTTGCCTGAACAGGCTCCGAAGGGGAGGGCAATCCCCTTCCCCTTCCCGTCACCGTCCCGGTATCCGGGCCACGTGCACCCCGCACCCCCGGGCCGGGACAGGGGTGACCAGCATGGACATGGAATACCTTGCAGTCGTCCTGGGAGCGGTACTTCC
Source organism: uncultured Methanospirillaceae archaeon (assembly GCA_949319355.1). Lineage (GTDB taxonomy): Archaea > Halobacteriota > Methanomicrobia > Methanomicrobiales > Methanospirillaceae > KLAP105. The sequence goes on from CASGHA010000182.1 coordinate 2,166, forward strand.
GCTCTACCCCGTCCTCTTCTCGGTCCACCAGAAGATAGGGAAGTACGACGTGGTCTGCGCCGAGTTCGCCGCCCTTCGGGACGAACATACCAGGATGAAGGAGACACGCCATGGACCCTGAACTCTCGCAGATAGTCGAGCTGCTCGTCATGCTCGCCGCTGCGGTTATTGCGTATATTCAGACAATGCAGAAAAGGAGTGCCGAAAACCTGACGGCACAGGTCGTCTCGTACTTCGACCCTGACGACGACTCGGTGAAGGCTGCACCGGCAGAGCTTCCGGCACGGTCTTACCTGATGAGCGATGCCACGAAACGGTGGCTGACCTTTGACCACCCGCCCGCCGAGCAGGAAAGCCTGCTCCGCCAGGTCGCAGAAGCTGAGGCCGGGAAGCGGGACACGTACACCATATCTGTCCCGTCGGCGTGGTACCAGGTCGAGTATGGCCTCATCAGGGCCTCGGGAAAAGGGATGGGGTGAGATGAACCGGCTCACCCGCAGGCAGAAACTGGTCATCGGGGGCTGTGCCTTTGCCTGCCTCGCCGCCGGGCTCGCGCTTGGGCCGTGCCATGCCCGGGCCGCCACGGTCGACATCGCCTGCGCCTCCGCGGCCTCGGATTACACCATCAGCCTGTCAGACCTGACCTGGGCGGCATCCAATGGCGACCTTTCCGGACTCCCCCATCTTGGGACCGGACAGGAAGTCATCACCGGCGGCCACCGGGAACAGCTCCTGGTGTCCGGGCCGTCCCGGTACCAGAGCGTAAAGAGGCTCAACAACACGGAGATCATCCGTTTCGGTTCGGAGAACGCACTGGACTCAGAAGGCCCGGGGATATACGGAGAAAGCCACTGGGTCGACTCCTGCGGGTCGGGGGCGTCCGGGGTGGACTGTGCCTCGGGGGATGAACTGAACCGGGACGGGGCGAACTTCACCGCGACGCCGTACTGCGAACGCCTCGTCACGACGAGCTCATTCATGACCGACAGTCTCACCTACCGCTCGTCCGGGGAGGTCGTCCAGGCCGACTCTGAATTACCGGACAGCCTCACTCTCACAACGAACAGCACCGGGAACGGTACCGGAGCCTTTGCGGCGTTTGGTGGGACGAAAGCCGGGACCGGCAGCACAAATGCCCTCGGATATATCCATGAGATAAATGAGCGGCGGGTCATCGGGGGAAGGTTCGGTCTCGCCGGAAGGGTCCACTGGACCAGCTTCAGAAAGTCCTTTGATGAAACGCAGGATTAAAGTGCTAACGCTAAAACGATAGCAGTATCGTCAGGCAGCACCATGATCACTTGTCCCTTTGGGACACCTGCCACAGCAGGAACACCCCGGGGGGGGTTCTGACCGTTCCCCCCTCCACGTTACTTTCCTTTTTCCACGGGCAGGAAGGGCAGGCCTGATAATAATTATCGGACAGCATAGCAGTACATTACAAAAAATAGCCGTCAAAAAGTCCCTGATACGATAGGACACCCTTAAATACCCATATATAAAGATCCTTACGTATCAAGTGAGCCGTTTTGATAGCTGTTTTGTACGTGGACGATGAACCCTCTCTCCTCCAGATAGCAAAGCTCTACCTTGAAAAGACCGGCAGACTCCGCCTGGACACCTGTTTGTCAGTGGCCGACGCCCGCCAGGTCCTGGAAAACACCACGTACGATGCTATCGTCTCGGATTACCAGATGCCGGAGGTCAACGGCATCGAGTTCCTTAAGTTCGTCCGTGAGGTACACGGGGACATCCCCTTCATCCTCTTCACCGGCCGGGGCCGGGAGGAGGTCGTTATCCAGGCCCTTGAAAACGGTGCTGATTTCTATATCCAGAAGGGCGGCGACCCGAAAGCCCAGTTCGTCGAGCTCGTGGACAAGATCGAGAAGTCGGTCAGGGAACGCCGGACCCTCGAGGCCAAGCGGGACTCGGACCAGCAAATCCTTGACATCATCGACTTCCTCCCGGACGCCACCCTCGCGATAGACCTGAACGGGTACGTCATCGCCTGGAACCACGCCATGGAACAGATGACCGGCATCCCTGCCGCGGACATGCTCGGAAAGGGCTCGTACGAGTATGCGTTACCGTTCTACAAAGAGCGGAGGCCCCTCCTCCTTGACCTTGTCATCGACATCACCCTCCCCGTGAACCGGTACTACGATGTCATCACGCGGGAGGGCAGGAAGATCGTCTCTGAAAAGTTCGTCCCAAACCTGTACGGCGGGAAGGGGGCATACCTCTGGTTCACCGCCTCACCGATCTATGACTCCCGGGGAAACCTGGCCGGGGCGATCGAGTCCATACGGGACATCACGGGCCACAAGACGCTCGAACAGTCGCTCCGGGCGAGCGAGCGCCGGTACCACAACATCTTCGAGTCCTCGGCCGATGCCCTGGTCGTCGTTGACAGCCCGTCCGGGAGGGTCCTTGATACCAACCGGGAGGCGACGAACCTGTACGGGTATTCCCCTGACGAGTTCCGCTCGCTGTCACTTTCAGAGCTGGTCGCAGACGGTTCTGCAGCGGCCCTGGACGGGCAGATCGGTCAAATCACCGTCCCTGACCAGTATCACCGGAAAAAGGACGGGACGCTCTTTTCCGCCGAGATCAAGGGCAACATCTACCCCCAGAAGGCCCGGAGCATCGCGATCATCAGCGTCAGGGACATCAGCGACCGGAAACAGTCAGAGGAAGCGCTGAAACGGGCGGAACGCGAACAGGCAGACATCATCGAGTTCCTCCCGGACGCCACGCTCGTGGTCGACAGCCAGCGGAAGGTCATCGCATGGAACAGGGCAATGGAAGAGCTGACCGGGGTCCCGGCTGAAGAGATGCTCGGCAAAGGCGACCATGAATACGCCATCCCGTTTTATGGCCTCCGCCGCCCGATGCTCGTCGATCTCGTGTTCGAATCCGATGAGGAGGTCGAGAGAAACAATTACCGGGTGATCCAGAAACGCGGTGACCTCCTCATCGCGGAGACCCAGATAGCCCGGCCCTTGGGCAGGGAGTCCTATCTCTGGGGAAAGGCGACCCCGCTCTATGACGACCAGGGGGTCCTCACCGGGGCCATCGAGTCTATACGGGACATCAGGGACCGGAAGCAGGCCGAGGACACCCTCCGGGAGAACGTCCAGTTCACGAACGAGATCGTCAGCAACGCCAAGGAAGGGATCGTGGTGTATGACAGGGACTTTGCCTACCGGTTCTGGAACCCCTTCATGGAGGAACTCACCGGAGTCCCGGCATCGGATGTCCTTGGGAAGTACTCCCTCCCATTGTTCCCTCACCTGAAGGAGTACGGGGTGGACCAGCTGCTCCGGCGGGCACTCCAGGGCGAGACGGTCCGTTCTCCTGACATGACGTTCACGATACCCTGGTCGGGTAAGACTGGCCAGGTGTTCGGCATCTACAGCCCTCATTACAACGGCCGCGGAGAGGTTGCCGGTGTCATCGGGATCATCCATGACCTGTCCGTCCGGAAACAGACCGAGGGAGCCCTTCGGGAGAGCGAGGCGAAATTCCGGGAGATCTTCAACAGCGCAAATGATGCCATCCACCTGCATACCCTGCAGGAGAACGACATGCCCGGACCGTGTGTTGATGTCAACGAGGTCGCCTGCCGGATGCTCGGGGTCACAAAGGATGAACTTTTAAGGGCAGAGCCGTTTGACCTCGCGACCACGTTCTTTGACCCTCCCCTGGAGGTGATCTCGAGGACCCTGAAGGAGAAGGATTATGTCCTCTTTGAGACCGAACACCGTCGAAAGGACGGGACCGTCTTTCCCGTTGAAATA
>CASGHA010000183.1 GCA_949319355.1 uncultured Methanospirillaceae archaeon
GGTTCATTGCACGATCGAGGATAATGAAAAAAGGTCAGATATGATTTTTGTCAGTCCAACAGCACATTGGATATATTGTGTTGCCGGAGGACGAGGATCTTTGCTTTACTGATGTTGCGCCCTTCCTTCCCGATAGCCAGACCCCGGTCATCATCATTCACTTCGACATGGGCGACCTGGCTCCCGTCCTCAGATTCAAACGAGACCTTACTCACCTGAGCAGGAAGCATACAGTTCTTGACGAACTGGATGGGGTCAGGGGAGTACTCAACGACTTCGACGCGTTTTCCCAGTACCTCAGACGCTTTCTTGATGCTGGCACCTTTTTTACCGATAGCCAGCCCCATCTCACCCGGGTTTATTAAAAAAATCACTCTTTCATTTTTCTCGTCGATCACGCAGTCACGGCTGCCGGCCCCGGTCAGCTTCTCAAACTGCGAGATAAGCCGCATGCCTTCCTCGGTAAGCTTGATCTCGCCCATCGCTCACGCCCTCTTGAGGCTTACAATATCGGACTCGCCGGGGTTGATCACCGCGAGTGCACTGACCATGAATGGTTTTCCGCACGCCTTTCCAAGCTGCATCGACGATCCCGGAAATGTGTGGATATGGACGCCTTCCTGCGTGGAGAGGTCTTCCTTGATGTCCACGGGGCAGTTCCCTGCAAGCACCACGAGCTGTGCCTTGCCTGCCGTAATTGCGTCCTTCGTTACATTCGAGCCGAGGACGACCTCCCCGGTCTTGATAGCCCTTCTTAATGAAGTATTAAAATCCATCTGAATCTCCCTACCGTATTGTCCTTGCGATTAATTTAACATCACCCGTCCCAAGCTGGATCGGCTGGCCGACGATGACGTTCTCAGTCACACCTGACAACTCGTCAACCTCGTTTGCAACCGCTGCATCGAGAAGGTGGTTCACGGTCACCTCGAACGCGGCCCGGGACAGGACGCTCTCCTTTTCACCAGCAATACCATGCCGGCCGATCTGCTTGACTTCGCCTTCCATACACATCATGTCAGCGACAAGCATGATATGCCTGACATCTACGAGGATACCCTGCTCGTTCAGCGTTGAAATGGCTTCGTGTATGATGGCGTTCCGGGCTGCCTCGATCCCGAGCACCTGTGATATCTCGCTTATGTTGTTCGTCCGCGTCCGGGTCGTATCTACTCCCGGCACTTCAAACACGTCCTTGAGATTCGATCCCTCGGTATAGAGGATGTACTCCCCTCCTTCCTTCCTCACAACCACACGTTCAATGTCATCAATGCCCTGCACGATTACAAGCCTGACGTGTTCTGCAAGCTGGAACAGGTTCTGATACTTCTCCCTGAACTTCGGTATGAATATCAGGGTGTTGCCCTCGATAACCGGGTCTTCAAAATCCCGGTAATGCCGCTTGTTGCGTATCTTTTCAGGGGCGCGGGCTATGATCTCCTCGACTTTAATCTTCCTCTTCTCACAGACCGCTTCGTTGATGACAACGACCACCTGCATGTTTTCCATGTCAATGGTGATGTCCCCGAACTCACGGAGCGGTGCCGCCTCGATCTGCCAGCTGACTTCCCGTGCACGGTCTCTGTCGGTGGCATACTCCTCCTCGAGGTAGATTGTCATTGTAGGAGTCGAGGGCTCTTTTCTCGCGTCCATGATCTCAATAAGCCGCGGCAGCCCGAGCGTAACGTTGATCTCCGCCACACCCGCGTAGTGGAACGTCCGCATCGTCATCTGCGTCCCAGGCTCCCCGATGGACTGCGCGGCGATAACACCAACAGCCTCGCACGGTTCTATCCGGGTCTTCTGGTACTCAGCAATGACCTGGGCGAGGATGGCATCGAACTCCTGGTCGGTAATATCCCGTTCGGCAAGGAATTCTTTCATCTGGGTTTTTGTCTTTACAGGAAGGGCTGCACTGTCGATACTGTCCAGCATCTCGGGTTTCATCCTAAACCTCCTCCTTGAGTATGCTCTCGATGATCCCCTTTACGTCGACCGGGTCTCCAAAGCTGCTCCTCATCGGGTCAGTTCCGTCCTCTCCATAGGTAAACTGAATGATCCTCCCTCCCGTGGTCCTCACCGTCCCATCGTATGCCACCTTCAGGTCCTGGAGCGCGTTAATCATCCGCCGCTGCAGGTAACCGCTCTGCGAAGTACGGACCGCCGTATCAACGAGCCCTTCACGGCCACCGATAGCATGGAAGAAAAATTCTGTCGGTGAAAGCCCGCCCTTGTAACTGTGGCTGATGAAACCATGGGCGCCCGATCCCCGGTCGCCCTTCCGGAAGTGGGGAAGGGTCCGGTCATCGTACCCTCTCATGATCCGCTCACCTCGGACTGACTGCTGACCGACACAACCCGCCATCTGAGTCAGGTTGAGCATCGAGCCACGGGCTCCGGATACAGCCATGAGCACCGCGCTGTTGGAAAGCCCGAGGTGTCTGCCGGCTATCTCACCGGTCTTGTCCCTGGCCTTTCCAAGGACCTGCATGATTTGCATCTCAAGTGTTTCCTCAGGGGTCCTTCCCGGCATGGGTTCAAGCTGACCGTCCTCGTATATCTTGATTCGCCGGTCCACATCATGAGCCGCCTGCGACAGCACTTCGTTGATCTGACCGTACTCGATCTTGGACAGGTCTTCATCATCAATCCCGAAAGAGAACCCATCGAGCATGATGGACCGGATAGAAAGGGCGGTCATGTCGTCGATGAACTGGGCGGCACGTGGCATGCCCATCTGCCTGATGATCCGGTTGACGATCTGACCGTCAAATGCACCAACCGATTTCTTGTCTATCGTTCCGCACTTCAGTATTCCATCGATGATGTGGACGTAGGCATCGCGGTCGCACTGTTCCTTCTGACAGGTATCACAGTTCTGACACGAACTCGCCTTGTAGACCATGTTGAGGTCAGTCGGGAGTATGAGTGAGAAGATCTGCTTGTTGGACCAGTAGGAAACACCGCCCTCCACTTTCCCCGGTTCGCCAAGCCGCTCGATCTTAAGGGGCCTGATAAGATAGATGGCCTCCTGTTTCGTGAACCAGCGGAGGGTGTGGGTCAGCATGAATATACCGGAGATGTGGTCATGGATCCCACCAATGATCGGTCCGCCGAACCTTGACGAGAGGATGTTCTCCTGGACACTGATGAGGATTGCCGCCTCGGCTCTCGCTTCCTCGGTCTGGGGGATATGGAGGTTCATTTCGTCCCCATCAAAATCAGCGTTGTACGGTGGGCACACCGCTGGATTCAGACGGAAGGTCCTGCCTTCCATGATCTTGACCCGGTGTGCCATGATACTCATCCGGTGAAGGGAGGGCTGCCGGTTGAACAGCACGATGTCATCGTTCCGTATCTGCCGTTCCACAATATATCCTGGTTCAATCATCTCGACAATGGACTCGGTATTCCCTTCTGCAAGGCGCAGCCGTTTTTTGTCTGGCCTTATGACATAGTTGGCACCGCAGGGACTCTTCAGAGTCGGGCGAAACGGCCCTATCCTGACCATTTCTTTGATTTCCTCGATGTTGTGAGGCGTTACAGGCACCGGGATGGACATCTCGTTGGCGATTGAGAGGGGGATTCCTACCTGTTTTACCGACAGGTTGGGATCAGGGGATATGACCGTCCTTGCTGAGAAGTTCACACGCTTCCCGGAAAGTGAGCCCCTGAAACGGCCGTCTTTTCCTTTCAGCCTTTGTGAGAGGGTTTTTAAGGGCCTTCCCGACCTGTGGCGTGCCGGGGGACAACCCGCGACTTCATTGTCCAGGTATGTAGTGACATGATACTGGAGCAGTTCCCAGAGGTCTTCGATGATCAGCTGAGGGGCTCCGGCATCCTGGTTCTCTTTGAACCGCTGGTTGATCCTGATGATGTCGACAAGCTTGTGGGTGAGGTCGTCCTCAGAGCGCTGACCGTTTTCAAGGATGATTGATGGTCGCATCGTCACCGGGGGAACCGGGAGGACGGTCAGTATTGTCCATTCAGGCCTTGCAACGGCAGGATTGATGCCCAGCGGCCGCAGGTCGTCGTCGGGTATCCTCTCGAGCCGTGCCCTGATATCGGCGGGTGTTAATTTATGCTCCACCTTTCTCCCGTCTTCAAGGAGGACTTCGGAAAAGGTTGTAGGCTTCTCGAAGTTAATCTTGAGCTGCTGGGATCCGCAATGGGGACATATACGCTCTTTCTTGACATCTTTTTCTGAAAGGAGGTCGCCTGTAAGATCATCCTCGGTCCCGATCACCTTTTCTATCTCCTCAGGGGAAAGGAGGATTCGCCCGCATTCACGACAACTGACCCTCAGGAGTTTCCTGATCAGGCGGGTATATCCAACATGGATGACGGGTTTGGCAAGCTCAATGTGCCCGAAGTGACCCGGACACTCTCCCGCCTTTTGAGAGCAGGTCTTGCACCTGAGACCGGGATCAATTACCCCAAGGTTCAGGTCCATCAGACCCTGGGGGTAAGGGAATCCGTCATCGTCATAGGTATCCGCCCAGATAATCTTCCGTACGCTCATCTGGCGGATCTCCTTGGGCGAGAGGAGGCCGAACTCAATTTTTCCTATTCGTTTTGGACTGGGCATCTTCGAATTTCACCTCCTTTCTCAAACCACGTCCTCGAGCTTGAGGCGTGGTGCAATTGTCATGCTCTTCATCTCGTCAAGGAGGAGCTTGAATGCATAACTCATCTCGACGGGATAGATATCGGTTTCAGACCCGCAGGCAAGACAGCGCGTCACATTCTGCTTGCGGTCAAGCATGGCCACCATCCCGCAGTGGGCGCAGACATACTCGTTTACCTTGTCAGACTCATCAAGCAGCCGTTCCTTTAAAGCCATGGCTGCACCATGACCGATCATGACATCACGCTCCATCTCACCGAACCTGAGACCACCCTCCCTTGCACGACCCTCGGTGGGCTGCCTCGTCAGGACCTGCACCGGCCCCCTCGACCGGGCGTGCATCTTCGAGGAGACCATGTGGTAGAGTTTCTGGTAGTAGATGACACCCGCATAGATGTCAGCCTCGAACGCGCGTCCGGTGATACCATCGTACATGATCTCCCTCCCGGAGTGAGAAAATCCGAAGGCTTTGAGGGAACTTCTCAGGTCTTCCTCGATTTCTCCCGAGAATGCGGTTCCGTTGATACGACGACCTTCGAGAGCGCCCACCTTCCCTCCAATCATCTCGAGCATATGCCCGACGGTCATCCTGCTCGGGATGGCATGGGGGTTGATGACGAGGTCAGGGGTCATCCCGGCCTCGGTGAACGGCATGTCGGTCGCCGGACTAATAAGACCGATAACCCCTTTCTGTCCGTGCCTGGACGCAAATTTATCCCCGATCTCGGGGACACGGAGGTCCCTCGTCCTGACCTTCACGAGGCGTGAACTGTTCTCTCCTTCAGTAATTATCACCGTGTCCACGATGCCCTTTTCATTTGATCTCATTGTAACGGACGTATCGCGCCGCTTTTCCACGGTAATGAGGTCCGAAGTCGGCTCTTCGAGGAAACGCGGGGGAGAGGTCTTCCCGATGAGGACGTCCTTTTCATTAACGATAGTTTCGGGATTGATGACTCCATCATCGTCAATATTCTTGTAGAACTCGGCACCGTGGGCACCGATGACCTCCTCGTCCGGGACCTGGATCCTGTCGACCTGCCCGCCCGGATAACGGCGTTCTTCTCCTTCATACGTCCTGAAAAAATGAGAACGCCCAAGACCTCGGTCTATTGAGGCCTGGTTGAAGATGAGTGCATCCTCGATGTTGTACCCTTCGTACGAAAGAATGGCAACAACAAAGTTCTGCCCTGCCGGACGGTCGTCAGACCCGATCAGGTCTGATGTCTGTGTGTGCACAAGGGGCTTCTGGACATAATGAAGCAGGTGGCCACGTGTGTCCGGGCGGAGTTTCATGTTCGCCGCTGCAAACCCGAGTGCCTGCTTGACCATCCCCGCACCCATCGTGACACGGGGGCTTGCATTGTGCTCAGGGAATGGGACATGAGCGGCCCCGATACCCAGAATAAGTGATGCATCAATTTCGAGGTGGGTGTGATCCGGGGTTAGTTCGGGCTCGCTGATCCCAATAAAGAGGTCTTCCTCCTCTTCTGCATCAATGAGTTCGATGTATCCTTTTTTTATGAATGCATCAAAACCGAGCTCCTTACGGGCAAGCTTTCCAATCTCGTCCTGGGTGATAACCGGCTTCCCGTTCTGGACCACGATAAGAGGTCGCCTGGCCCGCCCCCTGTCGGTATGAATGACGACATCCCCGTTAAACTCCTTGTAACTGATGTTGACCTCGGTAGAGACCGCACCCTGGCGGCGGAGCTCCCGGACCTTCCGGGTGAATGCCACGGGATCCTCTACAAGCCCTATAAGAGCCCCATCTACGAAGATTCGTGCTTTCTTCACCTTATTTCACCCCCTATGCGTTCTACTCCAAGCGAATACAGGAGCCGGGCAACTTCTTCCTCGTCGTCTACCCCGCGGCTGATCTCGACCATCTGTGCGAAGTTTTTCACCAGACCACAGTTCGGACCTTCAGGGGTCTCGCTCGGACAAATCCTGCCCCACTGAGTCGGATGAAGGTCACGGGCCTCGAAATGGGGCTGTGAACGCGAGAGCGGTGAGATGACTCTCCGCAGGTGGGAGAGCACACTCATGTGATCAACCCGGTCGAGAAGCTGTGATACACCGGTCCTTCCGCCCACCCAGTTGCCAGTGGCCAGTGGATGGAGGAGACGTTCTGTAAGGACATCAGCCCTGACCGCAGTCCCTATCGAAAGGTCGCGGTGCCTCATGCTTGCACGTTCCAGTTGGTACTTGATATCCCTTGTAAGCCGGTTCAGGGAAATCCTGAAGAGATCCTCCATGAGGTCTCCGGCCAGCTTGAGACGCTTATTTGAGTAGTGGTCCTTGTCATCGATCCTCCTCTTGTCAAGGACAAGGTCAAAACATGCCTCTGCCATCCTTCCAAGGAAATGGCCCTTGGCGAGCCTTACTCCCTCAACAGCCTCACGGTACCCCTCGTCGCCCTCCTTGAGATGGGGCGGCATCAGGTAGTTTAGGTGAGGGAGCAGGTAATTGTCTATGACAAACTCAGCCCTTTTCCTCTGGTAGTCCCGCGTCTGGTTCGGTGCGAGTTTTTTCCCGACATACATAACCCCACCCTCGACATTCTCGCATTCGCTTTCCTCGAGGTTCTGCATCATGAACGTGAGGATGTCTTCGTCGGTGGAAACGGCATTCACAATCTCGTGGTCACTAACCATCCCGAGGGCCCGCATCAGGTCGACAAAACGCAGGTGCCCGGCCACAGAGGGGAAAGAGACCTCGAGGAGGTTTTTTCTGTTCCTCTCTACGACGACCAGAGCACGATATCCCCTGTACTGTGAGAAGACCTTGGCGACATATATCCGTTCGTTATAACGCTCGGTATACTCAGTCATGATCTTGTTCGATGCCAGGTCTTCAAGCGTCATGAGGACGCGCTCCGTCCCGTTCACAATAAAATAGCCACCCGGATCCAGGGGATCCTCGCCATGAGAGGTCCTTTCTGCATCTGACATCCCGTAGAGGTTACAGGACATCGATCCCACCATGATGGGGAGCTGCCCGATTGTTGCCGTAACGACCTCCTGCCTCTCGTCTCCCTGGACAAGGGTAAGGTCGAGCTGGATGGGAGCTGCGTACGTCAGATTCCTCAGACGGGCTTCACTTGGAAACAACTCACCCTGAGAGCCGTCCGCCTCCCGGACAAGAGGTTTTTTAACTTCTACTCGCCCGAGTTCCACCCAGACCGGGGTGTTACCCTTGCCCCGCATTTCTATGTCGGTATCGATAACGCGCTGTTCCTCTACCACCTTCTGGAGATTATAGGTAAGGAAATGGTTAAACGAATCAAGCTGGTGCCGCGCAACGTGTTCGCGCGAAAAGAATGCCTCAGATAATACCTTTCTGTCAATCAGAGCCGCCAACTCCTGCATCCCGAGTTATTTCTTCGGTCTCCTGATCACATACCGGTACGAAAGTGCTTCGCCGGCTGTATGACTCTTCCTGATGATGCGGATAACATCGCCCGGTTTACCGCTGATTGTCTTAACAGCGGGATCATCATGGAATATTTTAGGTAAATGGTCGCTTGAGATATCATAACGGGAAAAGAGTTCAGTAACTTCTTCTTCGCTCATGATAAGGTGCTGTGGCACCATGTCATGGTCAAGGACATTTAATTTTGAGCTCACGGCCTACATAACCCCCTTATTTCGGATGTGTGCGTGATACGCTCCTCTCTGTCGGATCCATCCAAAAACCAAACCACTGTTGTGGAAGCGGGCCCGAGGGGATTTGAACCCCCGGCCACCTGGTTAAAAGCCAGGCGCTCTACCGAACTGAGCTACGGACCCCACCCACTTTCGTGAGACAGCATTAGTACAACGCACGAAAAGAATATAAATGCTTTGTAAATCAGGCTACAGTGCTGTCAAGGGGTCCTTTGCCTGTACAAGGAACAACGTCGGCGTATGCTATGAACCTTGCGGTTTTTTGGCGCGCAGGACCCTCCTTTAAATATTTTTTTCCCCCAGAAATTCAGGCCAGCGTTGGCTGCATGCCGAGTTATAAGCCAGCCTTCTGATTCGGCCACCTGAACAGGCTGATGGCGCTACCTCCCTCCCCATGCCATCTTTTAATTGTCCAAACCACGAAACCTCGTATACTATGGCGTCTACCGGGGCTTGGGTCCGTCAGCATCGGGATCTATTCCAGCCCCAGGCCGCTCATGCCATTATGGCTATGCGCCATATTGGAAAAAGCGAGTCAAGGCGGCTGTTTTCACCAGACCAGGCGGTAATGAGGTCTACTGAGGGACGCTGGTTCGAGCTGATCGTCTACGAGATGTTACTTTCGGCTTCAAGGAAGACTGACCATATCTCCAGGGTCGTCTACAAGGCTAAAGACGCCCCATCAGAGCGAGTCCCGGTAAAACTCGGTCAAAACGGGTTGTTCTATTCAAGGAGCGGGGATATCACCATCAGGGGAAACGGCCAGGATCTCGCTGAGTTCGATATTCTCTTCATTGATGGTGATGGGCTGGTAGGATTCGGGGAAGCCATAACCTCGCCCGCTGACCTGAAGGAGTTCGAGGTCGAGATCACCTATAAAAAGACGCTTCTGGCCTACCTCTTCAAACAACCAGTCACTCCCTTCATCCTTGCCTCGACTTTTGATATCAGGACTTCATCCATTGGCAAAAGGATACTTGCGGATCCCGATAACGCGTTTATCCTGTCTCCGCCCTGCGAGGATCTGAAGGCGTTTATAAGGGGCCGTACCATGATCCACCACACAAGGGGCATGATACCGAACCCGAAAGGCATTATTGCCAACGGAATCGGCCTTAAGTGCCCCTTTGATTACAGGCGGTACCACGATACGGAACGTGACCGTGTTTTCTCGTGGATCGAAGGAAGAGCAAGGAAGCAATCCGCTCTTCAGCCGCAGGAAGGGACGGGGAGGCTCGTGAAAAAGATCCTCTATGGCTCTCTGTACCCTGCTGCCATCAAGCATATCTGTCAGCAACGCCGGTTTACGATCAGGGGAGAGCAGATCGACTACCCCGCACTTCACCAGCAGTTTTCAAAAGCGATCCTCGCAACCGACCTGCCCGATTTCTCACTCATCATCTATCTCAGGTCAAGGGACAGGCGTGAATACTACAAGATGGTCCAAGACAGGTATGGCAACTTCAAGTTCGAACGGACCACCCCGCCAAAGGTCGGTTTTTTCCTCTGGCTCGAGGTGCTGCCCCCTACTCTCGGCGCCAAGGTTGCATGTGATATCCTCGATGTGTTCACCCGGACACCAAAAAAATGAGAACCCCGGCGTGGTATGAGGGTTCGGGTAAAAAGAACTCAAAAATGTGACTCCTTTTCACTAGCAGTTATTCACTCAAAAACTGGTGAAGGACGGTAAAAAAATTAGTCGAGGAGGACCGAAAGGGCTGCGTCCCTGTACGAGTCCATTACATAGGGAATGCCTGAAATCTTTGACGCTTCCTCTGTAAGAGCCATCAGGTCGTTCCTTGATATCGAAGACAGGGAGAAGTTGCGGCTTCCGGCCATTATCTGCTGGAGACCGGTCCTGAACTTCTGTGAATACGTGTAGATGCCGATTGCACCTGCAGGTATTTCCTTCATCCTTACCCCGTATTTCTCCTTGAGCTCCTCGTAGGCAACAAAGATCTCTTCCATGCGGGACCCGTATTTCGAGACCGATTTCGGCAGATCCTTGGCTTCCAGCCATTTCGCAATGTTCTTGCCGACCATTCCCGGGATCATGAGTCCCCTGCCAAGACACACCGCCCTGACATACGGACTGCCCATGGCTATGGCCTTGAAGACGTTTGCCTCATCAGAGAAGCCTCCTGCCATGGCGATGTCTGGAACACGGATACCACGTTTCTTCAGCCTTTCACAGTATTCATAGGTAAGTGCCTGGAGGTAGAATGACGGGATACCCCATTCGTTCATCATGGGCCACGGGCTCATGCCGGTGCCACCTGGCGCGCCATCGATGGTCAGAAGGTCTATCTTTGCTTCCGCCCCGTACCTGATGGCCATTGCAAGTTCTACTGCTGAATATGCACCGGTTTTCAGAGTCACTCTCTTGAACCCGACGTCACGGAGCCTGTCAACTTCCTCGAGAAAACCTTCCTTGCTGACAAAGCCAAGACGTGAATGCCGCTCGAACTCCTTGATGGCTCCTTCCTTGAATGCCTTCTTGATGTCAGACTGGGTGGGATCGGGAAGAACGATATATCCACGCCTTTTTAACTCTTCTGCCCTTTCAAGGCTTTTTACCTTGATTTCCCCGCCAATGCACTTGGCACCCTGGCCCCACTTGAGCTCGATCGTCTCAAGGTTATGCTTCGAGGCAACATACTCCGCGGTTCCAAGCCGCGTGTCCTCTACGTTCATCTGGACAAGGATCTCACCAAAGCCCTCGTGGAATTTCCTATAGGTCTCAATCCGCCGATCCATCTCAGGTGACTTGCTTACCTTCCCCTTCGAGTCACGGACAAGGTCAGGATCGACACCACAGACGTTTTCACCGCACACGAGGGTTATCCCGGATATAGCGGCGCCTACGGCAAAGTGTTCCCAGTTTGCCCGGGCGATCTCGGTTGAACCGAGTGCACCGGTGAAAATGGGTACCCGCATCGGGACCTTGATATCCCAACCGTACGAGGTGGTGGTGTCCACGGAGGAGAAAACCGCGGTGTCAGGACCGACCTCGACGCCCTCAGGGAGACCTTTCGCTCCCATGGCATACCCGTGAATGTTGATGTGTGAGTAATCGACCGGGTAATTCTTGTCTGCTCCCGCCGTCATCTCTCCGAACGGCCCTGGATACAGGACCTCACGGCCGCGGAACGATGAAAGCCAGATCTCACAGGACCCCTTGCAACCGTCTACGCAACGGGTGCAGATCCCCGACATCGGAACGACATTTCTTGAGCGATTTACCGTTCCGGTCGCTTCATTGGCATTTGGTTGTCTAAGATTCATGCTCATCTCACCAAAGATAGCATTTTTGTCTTGCAGGTTACGTTTGAGGCTTTTCCAAAAAAGTCACAAACAAAAAATGATGAGTTAAATAGGGTAATAAGCCCTCTTCTTTCTCCCGCTTATAAATGTATCTGATCAGCGATGACCAAATAACCAGGAAATGTCAATGAAATGGATTTTCAAAGGGTTACAAGGTGATATGAACGACTGCCAAGACCTATCTCCTCGGCATACCTCAACTGGTAATCACTCCTTGTCCAGGCCCTCATTCCGGAGAACTTGTCCTCTCCCGGTCGCGATCCTGATTCCAGGAATGATCCCGGAAGCCCGGGTTGCTGGTTAACCAGGTCAAAACTGGCAGCGTCCAGTGCAACGGGGTCATCAGATGCAAGGATTCCGATATCAGGGACGATAGCAGTGTCACTCCAGGGAACGCAGTCGCAGTCAGGGGTGATGCGGAGCAGAAAATTCATAAATCCGGCTTTTTTTTTCTTTTTATCCACGACAGCACATGCATATTCAACTATCCTTTCGAGAAAAGGTTCGATCTCGGTCTCCCAGTCGATTTCAATCGCGCGTGACGGACAAACCGTCATACACTCGAAGCAGCCGATACAGGACGCCTTGTCAATACTGGCCTTCGCTTCGGTCACCCTGACCGCACCGGCAGGGCAGGCGCTTTCGCACCTGCAACATCCGGTACAGAGTTCCATGCGAGAAAACGGACGGGCTGCATGTTGCTCACGCTTACCGGCCGGCGTAGCACATCCCATACCAAGGTTCTTGATGGCACCACCGAATCCTGCCACCTCGTGCCCCTTGAAATGAGAGAGGACCACCAGGGAGTCGGCCGCTGCGATATCTCCTGCAATCATGGCATTTTTTATATTCCTGCCGGAAAAGGAGATTCGGACCGAGTTTTGTCCCCTCAGCCCATCTGCTATGATGATGGGGGCCCCCACAACCGCGTATGCAAAACCATGTGCTATTGCCGTTTCCAGGTGGTCAACGGCATTCCCCCTGCTCCCCAGGTATAGCGTATTGGTGTCGGTCAGGAACGGCATGGCACCTGCTTCCCTGACCTTGTCCACCACCGCCCGGACAAATACCGGATTGATATAACTGTCATTACCCAGCTCACCGAAGTGCAGCTTTACTGCCGTCCTGTCACCTTTCGAAATTCCAGCAGGGAGGTTGGCTACGGTAAAGAGATCCCGCACCTTCGACACCAGGCTCGAGTGTTCATCCCTGCTCCTGATGTCAGCAAAAAAAACAGAAGAGCTCATCTATGCACCTACCTGAACGTAGGGATAATTCACCCCTGCCAAGCAATGAATTCACTCCTATGAGATTCTTTATGAAGATAAAATTATGCTCTTGTAGAAAGGCTGAAGAAACGAGATATCGCGAAAATAAAATTAATCACCGTTAGTATCCGGAATTATCCAGAGGTAGCGCAGGGGACCGACTTAAAAACCGTACCTTTCCGGGCATTTATTGATGTTTTACGAAAAAGTTTATTCCGGGGTCTGATAAACCGAAAAAAACGGGTAGTGGTGCGGGTTCCTTTACCGCTTACCGAGGTGGTGGTCAAGATAGAACAGGTGACCGGGTACATCTCCCACGAGCCTGATCTGGGAAACAATATCACCTGCATTCGACTCCTCCTCCACCTGCTCTTTCACGAACCACTGGAGAAAATTGTTGGTGGCATGGTCTTTCTCTGCAATGGATAGGTTTACAAGATCATTAATCATCGCCGTGACCTTCTGTTCATGAGAAAGGACCGTGTCAAATACGTCACCTACTGACTTCCACTCGGATGGCGGTGCCTCGATAGGGAGCATTGAGGCCCTGCCTCCTGCTTCTATCAGGTAGTCGTAAAATTTCATGCCATGTACCTTCTCTTCCTCGGCCTGAAGTCTCAGCCAGTGGGCTGACCCCCGCATGCTGACCGACTCGCAGTATGCAGACATCGAAAGATAAAGGTATGACGAGTAGAGTTCACGGTTCATCTGTCTGTTCAATGCTGATTCAACAGTTTTACTGAGCATTTCCAAAACCTTCGTTACTCCGAATTGTTATCGGGTCCAGGCATATAGCTATCGAACAGGGCACATCGATGACACCGGAAAGACGTTAAGGACACCCGCAGAGATGAATATTCTGGAGCCATAACAAACCGCATGGATCCTCCGAAAACATCCCAATGCTTTCATTATTCAGGAGTAAAACTCCCGGTAAAGCAGCCCTGCCCGGGGTCCTGACACGTCCATGGAGATTGTATGTGAAGATGATCCATGCAAACAGGTGGAGATAACCCGCCGGGTGATGATAAATGCGTTGGACCTGTGTTCTTGCCTTAATCTTTTCATGTTCCCTCCTTGCTCTTGCATCCCCCGTTAACGCATATATCGTCAACATCGATGCCCCACCCGAGGTCGCGTCGGGACTCCCACTGGTGGTGACCGGTACCTCAACTTTTCCTGTTGGCACTCCTATCTCGGTTGTCCTTTCCCAGTCCAATGCTGCTGGAAGTGAAACGGCCCGCAAAACTACGTTGACTGATAATGAGAGGTCTTTTGCGGTTACCTTTGATACCCAGTCATTGCAGCCCGGGACATACAAGGTCGAGATCAGGCCGGACAGAAGTATCGAAAGCAGAATTGGTTCCGGTTCTAAACTCTACTCCCTTGTCACCATCACCGACAGGGTCCGGGACATCGGGATAACGTCACCCCGGGCGGTCACAGCAGGGGAGCGCATGACCATTTCGGGCAACATCAGGAACCTGAAGGGCGAAGGACTTCAGATTCGGGTTGTCGGGCCCCAGGGGATCATTTTCGGACCTGAATATGTCTCACTCGACAGGGACCTGGAGAAAAAAATGTCATTCTTTGCCATCAGCGTCCAGGCAGATACCCCAGGCAACTACTATGCCGAGTTTTTCGATGGCGAGCAGCCTGTGGGATCGGTTCTCTTTACGGTGACCGCACCGGTCGTCGTCACCAGGGACACAACAGTCTCCCCAGTAACGCCTCGTCAGGCCACCCCAGGGAGGCCTGATACTAAACAGGCTGCCATGGGGCCGCTGGTCTCATTCCTGGGGCCCGGTATCATCGTCCTCATCATCGCAAGGGGATTCCGTTTCTAAAGGCCTACGTGAGATACCTTTTCGATACTCCCGGACTGTGCGGATGATCTCCCAGGCAAGCAGTACACCGATGACCAATACCCCACCGGCGATGAATGAAACTACGGGGAGTGGATTTTGGGTGTTTTTTGCATAAGGCCCGGCAAGAGGACCTTGTGACAGGTCACGGCTTTCCGGGCCATATAACGCTTTTTCAACCGTAGCAGTGTTTTCGGAAGAGGGTTCAGGGGAATGCATCTCAAATACACGATCATCCTGCACCGTCAGGGTGGACCCATGACCCCCTGCAGCCGTTAAGTCTGGGGAAGGTGCATATGACGGCACAATTGCAGCAAAAAGGAAGGCGGCAACCACAAGTACAAGGACCATCCCGCCAAAACGGGCCAGGAGCGCCCGGATATCCGTCTGCCTGGGTGCCATGATGACGAGCCGGTCTGTAAGACGGTAAATCTTGACCTCACGGCCCTTGACACTGTACCGGTGTCGCGCTATCTCAATCAGACCGGCATCGAGGAGGTTTTCAATATGGTACTTGGCTGTTGTTATCGGGATGGAGAGTTCGCGGGAAACATCTGATGAGGTCTTCTCCCCCTGGGAGATCACCCTGATGATATCTCCAGCCATGGGACTTGCCATCGCCCGTGCTATCTTCTGGGACTGTTCGTCTCCGGGTTCCAGGATGATGATCCCTTCAGGCATCGAGGGCCGCCCTGATACGCTCCATTCCAAGGGAAAGGGCTGCCTCAAGCTGTCCGGTCTCCGGCCCGCCACCCTGTGCCTGTTTCTGGTTTCCTCCTCCTCTCCCGCCAAGGACAGCACAGACCTCTGACACGACCGTCCCTGCGTTTACCTTTTGATTTCCGGACACGAGAACAATCCGTGCAGTGGTGTCGGCAGAGGCAATCAGGGCAACTCCGCCAGTCTCCGCAAACGAGTTGGCTATCCTCAGTACCTCGGCGGTGGGAAGGTCAATCCTGCGGGAAATAACTGGGACGTCATTGATCACATCCGGGGCGAAACGCTCAAGCTCCAGGTCAGCAAGACGTGCTGACAGCCGGTCGATCTCTTTCTTCTGGTCCTTCCATTCTGAAAAAAAACGTTCGCATGTCACCGGAAGCTTGTCAGGCTGGACTGAGAATACGGTAGTCGAGGCCGAAAGCACATCATCCATCCCATGAACGGCATTTATGGCTGCTGTTCCAGCGGCGAACTCTATGCGCTCGATGCCGTCCTGGATGTGCTCCACCCGGATCAGCCTGATAAAGCCGATCTCCCCGGTCCGGGCACAATGGGTGCCGGCACAGGCTTCAACATCTCCGGCGACCTGCACGACCCGTATCTGCGCACCTGGCGGGACACCTCCCTGATACAGGGTAAACCCGTATTTTTGTTCTGCCTTTGTCCTTTCCTCGACATTTATGACCGTGGGAAGGTCCTCCATGACCATGCGGTTGGCAGCTAGCTCGATCTTCTGAAGCTCGTCGGGGGTGATATGCTTGAAATGCCGGATATCTATCCTGGAAGAGCTCTCCCCTTTCTGTGCTCCGGCCTGGTGGATGTGGGGACCAAGGACCTCCTTGCATGCGTGGAGAATGATGTGGGTGGCGGAATGATGGCGCATAAGCGACCACCGGCGTTCCTCGTCAACAATACCCTTCACCCGCTCTCCTCGTTTCACGACACCTCCGGTGACGGCATGGAGGATGACCTCACCAATTTTCACGGCATCGCTGACTTTAATCATCGTATCCGGGGTTATGAAGATGCCCGTGTCTCCAGGTTGCCCCCCACCTTCGGGGTAGAACAGGGTGCGGTCAAGGACAACATACCCTTCGAACGATGCGAGTACGGAAGCTTCGAACTCCATCTCACAGGGCTGTTCATAAAAGAGCTTTTGGGTTGGGGGAAGGCCTGATACCATGTCGATGTACTTTTCAAGCGGATTTGCGCCCTGTTCAGGCTTGGAGGCCGAGTGCATATCGGCGACCAGGGAATAGAAGTTGTCCGGAAGGTCAA
>CASGHA010000184.1 GCA_949319355.1 uncultured Methanospirillaceae archaeon
GTTTGGCATGAGGGCAATGTCACGGCTCCGGCGGGAACCAAACGCCGGCACCAGGCCGAGGTTCGCAAGGATCTGGAAGCCGTTGCAGATCCCGAGAACGAGGTTGTCACCTGAAAGGAAGGCGTCGAGGTCCCTTTTCAGGTTGTTCCGGACCCGGTTCGCGTATGCATTCCCGGCGCCGGTGTCATCCCCGTACGAGAACCCACCCGGGAACACAAGGAGTCGATAGTCGGAAAGGGCCTTTTCTCCTGCAACAAGGTCGTTGACATGGACGGTATCCGAGGCCATGCCGGCGCGGAGGAGGGCTTCGGCGGTCTCCATCTCGGAGTTGATCCCGTATCCGCTCATGATGAGGGCTTTTTCCCGTGTCCTGACCGGGGCAGGGCCCATCCCTGTCCCGGACCGTCCCTGTTGTCCCGTGTCATGACGTTCCATGGTCAGTACCTCCCGAACGGTTGCTTGTAGGCGGTTTCCATCACGGCGACCGGCTTTTCGAGGAGGACCCTGCAGCCCTGCCTCACCCGGAACACCATCCCGCCCACCGTCCCGATAAGGTGGGCTTCCTGACCAATTACAGCCTCAAACTCCTCCCGGTCTGCCGGGGCGACGGTAACGACAAACCGGCCGAGTGACTCGGAGAAGAGATAGAGATCGGGTCGCATATCCTCCGGGACAGTGATGTCCATACCGAGAAGGCCGGCGATCGAGACCTTCGCAAGGGCAATGAGGATGCCTCCCAGGCTTACCGGAAAGGCTGAGGCCACTAGGCCGCGGTCGATTGATTCGGAGAGCCTTCCGTACCACTCTTTTGCTTTCCCTATGTCGAGTGCCGGGACGTTCCCGCCTTCGATACCGAGAAGGCCGGCGTACTCCGACCCGCCAATTTCGTTGCGAGTCACGCCGAGGACGTAAGCGAGGTCTCCGTCGACCTTGGCATCCATGGAAACCGCCTTTCCGGCGTCGGGGTGGACACCAATCGATGAGACAAGGAGCGTCGGGAGGACCGAGACCTTTACCGGGGTCCCGCTGGCATCAAACCCCGAAAAATCGTTGAACATGCTGTCCTTTCCGGAAATGAACGGGGCCCCGAATGCTACCGCCGCGTCGCGGCACCCGAAAGCGGCCTGCTTTAACTGCCAGAGCCGACCTGGGTCGTCCGAAGAGCACCAGCAGAAGTTGTCAAGGAGGGCAATGGCATCAGGCGGGATGCCGGTCGCCACGAGCCCCCTGACGGCAGTATCGACCGCAGCGACCGCCATTCTGTACGGGTCGATCTCCGAATAGGCAGGAAAGAGGCCCTGTGAGAGGCCGACGGCCTTCGGAGAGCCTGGTACCACCTTCGTGAGGGTCGCAACCCCCTGGACCCTCCCCTCACCCTGCACCGGCCCGAGCACGTGGCCCCCCTGGACGGTGTGGTCGTACTGGACCGAGATGAACTCCTTTGAGCAGATGTTCTTTCTTTTCAGCATCGAAAGGAGGAGGTCGTCGAGGCGGTCAGGGCACGGTGGGAAGGGGGCTGGTGCCGGAGCCGGGACAGGTGTGGTCTTTAAGTGTTTTTTCGGCAGCCCGTCATGGAGGAAGTCGAGGGTGATATCCATTACGGTGCTCCCGTGGTATTCGACCACACACCGTCCTGTGTCTGTAAAGGTCCCGATCACCGTGGCCTCCACCTCCCGCCGCTTCATGAGGACAAGAAACGCCTCCAGTGTGTCCGGGGGGACAGCGAGCGTCATCCGTTCCTGTGACTCCGAGATCCAGATCTCCCACGGCGCCATTCCCGGGTACTTGAGCGGTACACGGTCGAGTTGCACGTGGCAGCCGCCCGACTCCTTCGCCATCTCGGCGACTGAGCAGGACAGCCCCCCGGCCCCGTTGTCCGTGATGCTCCGGTAAAGTCCCCGGTCCCGGGCCTCCTTCACGATGACATCGGAGAACTTCTTCTGGGTAATCGGGTCGCCGATCTGAACGGCGGTCACCGGGCTTGCAGGGTCGAGGGCTTCAGACGAAAAGGTGGCGCCATGAATGCCGTCCTTTCCCACCCGCCCGCCGACCATTACGATGAGGTCACCGGGAAGTGCCTGTTTCTCATGGAGCACCCTGCCGTCCCGCACCCTGGGCATGACGCCGATAGTACCGGCGAAGACAAGAGGTTTTCCCCGGTACCGGTCATGGAACCAGCACCAGCCCTGGGGTGTCGGGATGCCTGAGCAGTTCCCCCCCACCCCGACGCCGCGGACCACTCCCTCGAAGATCTGTCTCGGGGACAGGACGGGGTTTTCACGGTTTTTCCCCCGGTAGAGGTCTGGGTCGGTATCGGGATCGCCGACGCAGTACCCGTACACGTTGATGCAGGGTTTCGCCCCGAGGCCGAAGCCGATGGTGTCACGGTTCACCCCGACGATACCGGTGAGGGCCCCTCCGAACGGGTCAAGGGCCGAGGGCGAGTTATGGGTCTCCACCTTGCAGGTAACCAGGTGGTCGTCGTCGAAGATGATTGCGCCCGAGTTGTCCGTGAATACTGATACACAGGTATCCCTGTCGCCTTTTGCCGCCCGGACGGCGTTCGTCGCCCCCTGTATGCACGTTTTATACAGCCCTTTCGGGACATCGTCGTCCATCGCAGACGCAAAGATCGTGTGCTTGCAGTGTTCGCTCCATGTCTGGGCAAGCGACTCGAGCTCGACGTCAGTCGGCGTCCTGCCCTCTTTCCTGAAATAGTCCCGGATTGTATGGAGCTGGGCCAGGTCGAGCGCGAGGGGGCCCCGGCGTTCCTGTGTGACCGGGTCGGGAATGCCCTCCTTGCCCAGCCGTACCATGTCCGCATCTCCAATCTCCAGGTCCACGGCCCCGGCTTCCTGGAGCTCGTGGAGGTGGACGAAAGGTGTTGACGGCTCCATGCCCTGTGAGCCATACTCCCCGCGGGACTTTACGTGGACCCGGTTCACGAGCGGGTTTCCGAGGCTCGCGGCAAGTTTTTTGAGTGTTTCAGGTACGAGATTCCCGGATACCAGGTAGAGCCGGGACGAGAAGACCGCCTCACCCTCTCCGAACCTGAACCCGAAATAGTCCTCGATAGTCTGCCGGGCGGTCGTCCCGGTGTTGTCGGTAACGCCAGGGAGGAACCCGACCTCGATTGCATAGTCAAATCTGGCCTCCGTCGGCCGATCGACCGAGAACTCCTGCACGACGGGGTTCGAGAGCTGTCCGCCGATCTCCATTAGCTCTGCCGGTGTGAAGTCCCGTGCAGAGGTCGCCAGGGTATAGACCTCGACGAGGTGGAGTGCATCGATGGGAAACCCGAGCGAACGGGCCCGCTCTGTCCTGGTCTGCAGCCTCGGGTCGGAGGTGAACCTCACTTCGATCCGGTGGACATGGGAAGCCATGGGTACTCATTAGACGTCATAGCTCTAAAGGGCTTATAGGGGTATCACGCCGGTCAGGTCCGGGATGTGACGGGACGAAACGTTTCAACGCCCTTTTCCCGCATGAAGTCCCACCGTTTTTCATGCACGAGCTGGTACGGGTCCTCACGAAACGAAAGGGTATCAGGTGGGTCGCAGCAACCGCAGTGCTGTACGCTCTTGTCCTCGTACCATTCAACCAGGCGGGCTTCGTCGTCGCCGGGATACCGGTACGTCCGGCCGCAGCCCTGCCTGTTTTCCTCGGTATCCTGTCTGGTCCCGCCGCCGCGTTCGGGTGTGCCATAGGGAACGTTGCCGGAGACCTCTCCGGCTCATGGTCGGCCATGAGCATCGTGGGGTGCGGGGTCAACTTCATCTACCCGTATCTCTCGTACAGGCTCTGGCACCGGTTGATGGAGAAAAGAGAGATGAGGGTGGACCTCCATTCCACGGCGACCTACCTCCTAGTCGCCCTGTTTGCAACCATCGCCTGCATGCTGCTCCTGGCCGGATGCGGGACGCTCTTTTTCGGCAGGCCCTTTGGCCCCAAGTTAACAGGCTATGTCATGAACAACCTTGTCTGGGCCCTGACCCTCGGGACGGCCCTGTTCGTTTCAGTGCTCGGTCCGGCATTCCGGAACGGGTACGTTTATGGCAGGGAATGGGATAGGCGACGGGGCCTGGACGGGGACTGCACCGGGGCAGGAGTCAGCAAAAGGGCGGGGATACCTGGCTTTACAGCGTCTCTGTTCCTGTCGCCCAACTCAGGAAACCTCTGCCTAGAACGGAAACCCGTACAGCCCCCCGTGGAGGAGCATCGTCACGCCCCACAGGTTGATGAGGATACTCAGGATGATCAGGCCCTTTTCCCTCCAGCCGAGGGTCTCCCTCATCCCTTTTGCGGTCAAAAGCATCAGGAACGGCGTGAAATCGAGGCTGAACCGGTACCCGAACTGGGTGAACCCGACCGTGCCGTGGGTAATCAGGACGGGCAGGATGCACAACACGGCAATCCCGGCCTTTATACTGAGGCGGTCCCATTTGCCCATGAAGATATAGATGAAGGCAGGGGTAGTGAAGAAGAGCGAAAGGCCCATCCAGGACGGCTCGAAGTACGGAAAGGAGTTGAGGAGGGTCGGGCCCTGGAAGAATATTGCGTAGATGTGTCTTGGGATGTAGCTGATGTCAAAAATCCCAAGCGTATAGTATGGGTCAGACTCGATACCCGGGATGAGGGTGTACCCAATGTCGTAGAATACCCCGTACCGGAGATAATTATAGACCTCGTTCAGGGCCAGGGGTATGGCAAGGCCTCCTAGAATAAGGGCGAACTCACGTATCCGTGGCTTCCATGCGTCCTGCTGGTCGTATACCATCAGGAGGAAGAACGGGAGGGAGAGAACCACCGGGAGCCGGGAGAGGGCGGCGAACCCCAGCACGAGGCCGATAATGAAGGTGTTTTTCCGGTACAGGGTGAGGAGTATGGCGGTCGTGAGGAAGAGGACTGCGGAGACATGTTCAATGTACCATGACGAGCCGACCACCGCCGTAAACCAGAGACAGGTTCCGAAACCGAACAGTGCTGCGAGCCAGAGGGCCTTTTCAGGGTCCGAACCGGTTTTTCTCAGCATGAGCCACGTTACCGGGACCGCGATACTGGCAAGGAGGATTGAAAGCAGCGCCTGGTCGAATGCGGTACCCCACACAGCGACGAACGGGATGAGCAGCACGGCTGGCATCGGCGGGTAGACAACGTAGTAACTCCCAAGATAGGGGACGACCTCGTTGAGCGTGATCCCGTGACCCGACAGGCTCAGGGAGCCGTGGAGAAAGGCGTCTGCCAGGTAGACGAAATGGTTCTGTTCTGAGGACTGCCCTTTGGAGAGAAGATAAAGGGCCAGTACCACGAGCATGATAATGAGGAACGTGTACTGGACCGGGAGGGAGGCGATATACCGGGCCTTATGTGAAAGCCAGCGGCTGACCTGGTCCAACTCGTGACGCCTCCGGAAAATACTGGCTCATATTCGTCGCGGACCATGTTAACGGTTTTGTGTCCGGAGCGGGCCCCTGAAGTGTCCGGGTAAAACTGACCCCGGCAAACGTTTAGGAACCTTCAGGAGATGAAGGATACCCGGTTAGCGGTTCATGCCAGAAAAAAACACAATCCTCTTGTACCATGGCTCCCAACAGGCTTTCATATGGTATCGGACCCGTCCGGGAAGGTCACCCGGAGCACCACGCTCCTTATCGTCTCCATATCCCTCGCCACGTTCATGTCGTCCCTCGATGGGACGATCGTCAACATTGCACTGCCAACGATCTCGGAGTCGTTCAACGTTTCCTCGAGCGCGGTGAGCTGGGTCTCGACCATCTACCTCCTCGTGATGTCAGGCTGCGTCCTGATCTTCGGCAAGGTCTCGGACGTGATCGGGTTCAAGAAGGTGTTCCTGACCGGGTTCATGATCTTTACTCTCGGGTCGTTCTTCTGCGGGTTCCTCCCTGACCTGGTCTACTCCTTTCGGATCCTCATCGGTTCGCGGGCGTTCCAGGGAATCGGGGGGGCCATGATCACAGCGATCGGGCCGGCCATGATAACGGCCTATATCCCGATGGAACAGAAAGGCAAGGCCATGGGGATCATCATGACCTTTGCGGCGCTTGGAACGGCGATAGGACCGACTATCGGAGGTATCCTTACCCAGTACCTCTCCTGGACCTGGATCTTTTTCATCAACGTCCCGGTCGGTATCTGTGCCATACTCCTCGGTGCAAAGGTCATCCCTGCATCGACGCCGAACGAGCCTTCCGGGAAGTTCGACCGGGTGGGGGCGATCCTGATCTTCACCGGGCTTGCTTCCCTGCTCTTTGCCATGTCGGAAGGCCAGACACTCGGTTGGACCAGCCCGGTGATCATAGGCACCCTTGCCCTTGCAGCCATCACTATCGGGAGCTTTGTTTTATGTGAACTCCGGGCGAAAGACCCTCTTCTCGAACTCCGTTTGTTCAAAAACCGGAACTTCCTCTTATCGAACGCAATCCTTGCCCTGGTCTTTTTCAGCCTTGCCGGGATCAACTACCTCCTTCCCTTCTACCTCCAGTACGTGCACGACTACAACCCGTCAGATGCAGGGCTGATCCTGACGGCACTCTCGGTGGCTATGATGGTCGGCGGGATCATCAGCGGAATGCTCTTCAACCGGATGGGGGGGCGGAAACTTAGCATCATCGCCGGGCTGTCACTGGTTGCCGGGTACTTCCTCCTGACCCTCATCAGGGTCACCACGACGACCGGTTTCGTCATATTCTGCCTCTTCCTCATCGGGTTCGGCCTCGGGCTGATCATCACCCCTGTCTCGAACATGATCATGAACTCGGTCGCGAAGAAATACCAGGGGATGGTCTCGAGCCTGACCAGCCTCGAACGGTTCGCCCCGATGACCATCGGCATCGCGTTCTTCAACCTGATCTTTATCCAGGGGGTCATCTCGATTGCCAACCACTTTGGGGTGACCTCGGAGGCGCCTGTTACTATCCAGAAGGAGGTCCTCACAGCAGGATTCGATGTGGCGTTCCTCTTCGCATGCATCGTCGGCGTCATTATCCTCGTCCTGGCATGCATTGCCCGTCAGGAGATCCATCCCGATTACCAGTCCGCAGACGAGTCATCCGAGGGGTCCCCGGTCATGGTATGATGAAGGGTTCAACGAATTTCCGGGTAATCCCCCTCTCAGGAAGGTCACTCTCAGGAATCAGTGGAAAGCGTTCATCATCAGCCCGTATACCCACATCACGGTCAATGGGGAACGACCTGCGAACAATCTCATAGGTGAAACCTACCTATGCTTTTTTAGA
>CASGHA010000185.1 GCA_949319355.1 uncultured Methanospirillaceae archaeon
TCGTCCACGGGATGCTCAAGGACGCCGCCCGGATAAACAACATGGGCATGGTTGTCACATCGCACTTCTCCCAGGTCATCGAGGACGTCGCCAACCGTGCAATCCTTCTCGTAGATGGTTCAATCGAGGTCATCGGCTCCCCCCATGAGGTCATAAACAGGTTCATGCTCCAGCGGTCAGACACCGAGCAGTACGAGACCACGGAGATAGGCGAGAAACTGCTGGTCGCACGCGATGTTGTAAAAAGGTTCATATCAGTCGACCGTGGCCTTGTCCGGGCGGTAAACGGGATTTCATTCGAAGTGGGCGAGAAGGAAATTTTCGGTATCATCGGAAAGTCAGGAGCGGGAAAGACCACTCTTTCCCGGATAATATCAGGTCTCGTTGAACCTACCTCGGGTGAAATGAACATCAGGATCGGCGAGCAGTGGGTCGACATGACCAAGCCTGGCATCGAGAACCGCGGGAGGGCCAAGAGCTATATCGGTCTCCTCCACCAGGAGTATGACCTGTTCCCCCACCGGAATGTCCTCGATAACCTGACAGATGCCATCGGTCTCGAGTTCCCGAAGGAACTCGCCATGCGCAAGGCTATCATCACCCTCAAAATGGCCGGTTTCACTGCCGAAAAGAGCAAGGACATCCTTGAACGCTATCCGTCGCAGCTTTCCGAGGGTGAGAGACACCGGGTCGCACTGGCGCAGGTCCTCATCCGCGAGCCGAGGATTGTGGTCCTTGACGAACCCACCGGGACCATGGACCCCATCACCAAGATCGATGTAAAACATTCGATAATGCATGCTCGCGAGGAGATGGACGAGACCTTCATTGTCGTATCCCATGACATGGAGTTCGTCAGGGATATCTGCGACCGCTGCGCTCTGATGCGGGGGGGAAAGATCGTGACCATCGGAAAGACCGCAGAAGTCCTTGCAAGCCTTACCGAGGACGAACGGGAAGTGATGGGCAAACCGCAGCCTACCACGGCGGGGTAGACCATGCCCGCCGTCATAATCGACGGGGTGAAACGGGAGGTTGACCCTGGCACTCCTCTTTCCTCTGTTCTTCCCGATTACATACCCGGTCGTTCCATAGCGGTCATCCTCCCAGGGGCACGGGAGTCACAGGCGACGAGAAACCTGAAGCTTACTACCGGTGCAGGGGAGGTTATTATAGAATTTACCGACAGGGACGGACTCTTTTCCAGTTACCCCACCCTGATACCCTTCCTCGGGATAAAGTGGACTGACAGGTACACTGCGGCATTCGGCCCTTTTTCATCAGATTTCAAGCCCTCGAGAAGGCCCTCCCGGTACGAGCGGGGAGACGTTATCATCGGATGCGGGGGCTATGACCCAAAGCAGGCATACCTCGTGATTTCGAGGATGCGTCATGTCGCCGACCACGGCGCGAGGGAGGACGGCGGGGTCATCGGCAGGGTTGTGTCAGGCCGCGGTGTCATCGACCGGTTTTCCCAGGGAGACCGCGTGGAGCGGATAGAGCCGGTCATCAGCTTCTCGGAGACAAGCACCTCCTTCACGACAAGGGATACCGGTCTTGTCCTTGAGGACGGCATGCAGGTTATATCACGGATGACCATCCGTTCGCAAGGTTGTACCAGGGAACGGATCAACCCGGCCGTCGCGGTCTCGGTCGAACACCTCCTCGTTGCCCTCGAGAGAGGGGCGTTCCAGATCGGCCGATCAACCAGCACGCACATCCGGGATGAACGTTTTATCGGTACGGACGTGGTCCAGGAGTTTTCTGCCGGTCGGAGAGAGGGAACGGTAACGGTTCGGACACGTGGGAAATCCCGTGGAGCAGTATACATCTACACGGAGGACCTTCCTTCATCTCCTGCCCATACCATCGTCGGCCAGGTCACAAATGGTATTGAACTTGCAATGCTCGCAAAAGAGGGTGAAACACTCTCGGTTACGGCTGAACCACGGAGGTTCGACCTGGTGGGCCTCCCCACGCCGGTTGCGATAGAAGAGGCGGAAAGACGAGGAATAAAGCTGATTTCTGACTGCACTGCCGTCGGAGGCGAGTGTGTGATCATCCGCCAGAACCCGGCAACGACACTCGAAGCCCTGTCCCGGGGCGAGGTGGAGCTGGAAACAGTCCCCTTTGCCGACGTGATCGACATCGACCTGGATGACCGGAACGCCCCGGTTACCTGCGACATCTTCAGGCGCATCACCGGACTTGCGCAGCACAATGTGGGAAAGATCCCCTTTTTCTTCAGTTTCGACGACGTGTTCCTCTTCAAGCCCAGGGTCCCGGCAGGGGTCAGAATTGACCCTGAAAACACCCCGGACGGTCCGGTTCCCGCAGGGGTCCTTGGCATGACAAACGACTCCCGCAAGGGGACCGGGATGGTAGGTGTACGCGGATCTGAAAACGCCGAGTTCGGGCCGACCTCGGAACCCTTTGACGGAACGAACATCATCGGCCGGGTAGTGGATATGAAACGGCTCATGGAGAGGAAAGAAGGTGAAACCGTGTTTATTCGGGAGGTGAACAGGTGAAAGAGTACCAGCCGAAATACGTCGGGACCGTGACCAAGTACGTTTTTATCGAGTCACCTGAGATGACTCCGACAGATTTTGCCATCAAGGCCTACGAGGTCTCTGACGGAGTGATGATCAAGGAGACCTGTTTCGGCCTCCAGATAACCGGCATGCCGGACGAGGTTGACAGAGTCCTCGAGCGGATACGTTCATTCGATCCCGAACACGTTTTCGTTAAGGACAGGGGTTTTCCACCTGGTGACGAGAGGAGGTGCCGTGCAAACCTCGGCGGTGCACGACCCGGGTACTTTGGCCATGAATACGAGGTAAACTATGTCATCAGGTCTATATCGCACGGACTTTCCGCTTTAAAGGCCAGGGAGCCTGGAACAGAGGCCGATCCACCCTCACCGGTAAAGAAGACCTATCTCGACACCACGTCCCTCAAAAAGATCATAGAAAGAATGGAGCCCTGACATGGCAAACGTTTTCATTTATCCTGCCACCAGTCTGATCCTGTCAGACCTCGTCGCACGTTTCGGCCACAAACCGCTTGGGTCTGCCCTGTCGGTCCGCGAGCATATCCAGACCGCCGGTTTCGACTCACCCCCGCTTCAGATCACCCCTGAGGACGCAAAAAAAGGGCTCAAGTACGCGGCTGTCGAGGTGCCTTCAGGTGTCAGGGGCAGGATGTCACTCTACGGTCCCCTTATCGAGGCTGCAGAGGGTGCGATCATTGTAAACGATGCGGATTATGCATTCGGCTGCATGGGCTGCGCCCGCACCAATGAACTCATCATGTTCCTCGTGCGGCAGCGAGGCATCCCAGTCCTCGACCTGAACTATCCGGCAAATGAAAAGGAAGGAGAGGAGTTCGTGGCAGCAATAAAGTCATTCCTTGACACCCTTGGAGAGACGGCATGAGCCGGGTCAGGATCGCCCAGTTGTCATGCGGGCCGGAGTACAGCGGAGTGCAGAAGGAGATAAACGATGCTGCAGCAGCGGTCGATGCCGAGATCTTTTTTCCGGACATCAGGCTGGCAGATGTCAGGCGCAATTTCACCTCATTCGGTCTGAATGTCAGGAGCCCTGACCTGAAGCTCGCGATAGCCCGGGCAAAGGGACTGGTGGAAGGGCAACTTGAGGCAGACGCTGTTTTTATTGCCACCTGTTTCAGGTGTGCCGAGGCTGCCATTGTCAGGAATGAATTAAGGCGTTACATCCACGAGAATTCGACCCTGCCCGTCGTTTCCTACTCGTTCACCGAGAGGACGACTTCGGGAACCCTCCTCACGCGAATGGAGGCGTTGACCACGATCGCCAGAAGAAGGGCTCTCCTTGCAAGGGAAAGACAGGAGGGGCTCACCATGGGCGTCGACTCAGGTTCATCCACGACCAAGGCAATCGTCATGCAGGACAACAGGATCATCGGTACAGGATGGCTGCCGACGACTGAGGTCATTGGATCGGCAGAAGCGGTCATGGCAACCGCTCTCAAGGAGGCTGGTGTTAACCGTGAGGATATCCAGGCGGTGGGCACGACAGGGTACGGCAGGTTCCTGGTCGGAGAAAAAATCAGGGCAGACCTCATCCAGGAGGAACTCACCGTAAACTCGAAGGGTGCGGTCTTCCTTGCCGACTGTCAGAAGGGGCCGGCGACAGTCATAGATATCGGCGGAATGGATAACAAGGCCATCTCCGTCCAGGACGGCATCCCCGGGACCTTCACGATGGGTGGCATCTGTGCCGGGGCCAGCGGACGTTTCCTTGAGATGACCTCAAAGAGACTCGGGGTAGATATCACCGAGCTCGGTCCTCTTGCTCTAAAAGGGATGAGCAGGAATGTGCCCATGAACAGCTACTGTATCGTATTTGGAACCCAGAGCCTGGTAAACGCCCTTGCTGCGGGGAATTCGCGGGAGGATGTCGCTGCTGCAGCCTGCCACAGCGTCGCCGAGCAGGTCTTCGAACAGCAGCTCCAGGAAGTGGACATCAAGGAGCCGGTGATCATGGTGGGTGGCTCTTCGCTCATTGGTGGCCTGGTCAAGGCCATGGGTGATCTCCTCCAGACACAGATCGTAGTCCCGCAGTACTCGCAGTATATAGGGGCGGTCGGAGCGGCACTCCTGGCATCCGGATACAAGAAGTTCCAGAGCGGGGGATAAATGCAGGCGCTTGAGTACTTCGAGGTCGAAAGTACCGAGCCGGCAGGGGGGGAGATGTACAGGAGAATCGCCGAGGTGGTGCTCCTCGACCATGACCTCCTCAAGGTCGTCTCGAAGTTCCGTGCCTTTATCGACCCTGAGGTACCGGTCTTCGTCGCCACGGGTATTGCGAAGAAGGTCCCTGCACTGGTGAGGGTCAGGGACTTCGCGAACGTTAACATCCAGGACCGGCAGGTCATCCTCGCCCTCGCGAACGAGAACTATCTCGCCCCGCTGCTGAAGATCCTCTGGGAGAGGTTCGGGAAGGACAGGGTCGACCAGCCCGACCGGTTTACCATCACCATGGAACTCGACGCTTCCGAATCGGGAATGCTTGAAGACATGGTCGTGCTCGACCCCGGAGAAGCGCTCTACAGGGACCTCATCTATGCCCTCCAGTGCATTGCCCCGGAGGGTTTCAAAGTCAGGCGCCAGTTTTACGGCAAGGGGGTGTTCTGGTATGTCGCGAGTGAGAATACCCTTGCCGAGGACATCGTCAGGACCCTGGTCGCTGATAATTTCCAAAAGATGGGGGAATCACTGTGATCCTTGTCCCGATCACCTATAAGGGAGGGATCTACCGCCATGACGAGATCATAGACCTGATAGAGGACCTGGGGGGGTATATCGTCCAGAAGCATGCTATAGCCCAGGAGGTGGTCCTCCAGGCCTTCGTCCCGAAAGACGACATAGAGCTGATCACCGCGGTTGGAAAACCGCTCACCGGTGAAGTCACGCCATCGCCGCTGGTTGGCACCGAGATCGCGGTGGTTTCGATGAGCCTTGAGATCCACCACCTGCCCCATGCCTCGTGCGACGTGGCGGAATACCTCCGGAGGTTCGGAGCAAAGACAAACATGATCGGGCTCGCACGGGGATTCGGAAAGCGGATCGCAATGATGAACGAAGAGGAGAGGGATGTCATCAACGAACACGACCTCGCCATCTATCTCTTCGGCAATTTCGAGACCTGCATTCAAAAGAAGTTCCCGGTCCTCAGGCGCGGTATCGATGTCCCTATCGTTATTGCGGGAGGTCCTGCAAAGGAAAGCCTGGAAAGGATCATCGATCCTCCGGTGGACGGGTATGTCGGTGAACTTGGGCGGTTCATGCACAGGACGAAGGAATCTGAAGAATTCGTCAAGATGGACGAGATAGTTGGTGAAATCAGCCGGGTCCTCGATATACGCCGGGTGGATATCTCGAAGGACCCCCTTTCTGTGAACCCGGCAAGGCTCAAGGATATCATCAGTGAGCAGGTCGGGGCCATCCACGAGGTACTTTCACCCACCCCACTCACCGTCCAGATGCAGGGTCTCCGTGTCAAGCTCCCGTACGACAGCTATGCAAAAACGATCAGGGGGCTTGAGATCG
>CASGHA010000186.1 GCA_949319355.1 uncultured Methanospirillaceae archaeon
CTGACCTGTTCCTACCTCCCTAGCCCACATGGCCGTGGATCCACGTCTCTCTTTCCCTCGGAAAGGACAAGGTGGGTCAGGAGGAGAACCGTGCAACAGGTGTACCAGGGGAATTGGTGCCGGGTTATACGCTCCTGATACTGGCCTGAAGGCGGGATAGAGGACGAAAGTGGGGTCCGGACTTGGGGAAAACCCTTATGATACATTCTTTTGCTCCGGACGAAGGTCTGAAGAAGGACCGGTTTGGCCTGGCATCCTCATATGACATTCGGTACCACCTCTGGTAGAACTCTTCCGTCTCGGTCCTGACGCCTGTCTGTACCTCCCCTGGGTGCAATACATCGGTAAGGTATGCAAGGCCGAGGACAAACCTCGGGTTGCCAAAGTCCCATAACAGGGGCATCTGGAAAATCTGTTTATTTTTAACCGCAGATACATCAATTCCCAGTTTTCTAAAGACGGCATAGGAATCTTCGAACGCACTCGACAGGAACCCTGAAATGATTATGACCGCAGCAATGTCTTTTCAGGGGTTTCAAACCGAAGGGTTCCCGTTCTGACTATTTCTTCAAACGGAGTGGACCGGGGAATTCCATACGGCTTTCATGCAGGTTTTTTTATAGTAATTCACCGTAGATCACACTGCCGAACTCTTCCTGTTTCAATAGGGCATACCGAGCATGACCAGCACTTTCCGAAAAGTCCTCCTGATCGCCCTCCTCATCCTCCTTGCCATATCCGCTTGCGGGTCCCCGGGGGCGGTGCCTGTTCCGGAGGCGAACAGCAATGACACCATCATGGTTGTCATGGACAATAATTATCCCCCGTTTTCCTTCCGTGACGCCAAAGGGGACCTTACAGGTGTTTCGGTAGACATGTGGCGGCTGTTTCAGAAACAGACCGGTATACCGGTGAATATTACCGGTCTTGGCTGGGACGAGGCACTCCACCGCATGGAAGCCGGAGAGTTTGATGTTATTGACACTCTTTTTTACTCGGAAGACAGGGCGAAGGTGTTTGACTTCACACCGGCATATTCGGACGTGGACGTGGTCATCTTTTTTAACAACGATCTTGCCGGGATCAAAGACCTTGACTCGCTTGAAGGGTTTGTTGTCGGGATGCACCGGGGGGACAGCACCGTAGAGGAGGTCATGGCAAAGGGGATCACCGTCCGGGAATACGACAATTATGAAGAAGTGGTCCGGGCAGCGCGAGAAGGCCAGATCGTTGTATTTATCCTTGACAAGCCCAGTGGCGTCCATTATCTGTACAAGACAGGGATACAGGACAAATTCAGGTACACCGACCCTGTTTTCCATGGAGAACTCCACAGGGCGGTGAGGAAAGGAAATACATCACTTCTTGCAGTTCTCAATGACGGGTTTCTGAAGGTCCCTGCGGCGGAATACTCAGCGATTGAACAGAAGTGGTACGGGACACCTGTTATTCCTCCTCATTACCTTCAGTATATCCTGGTTTTTGTCGTATCGGTCGCCCTCATCATCTGTCTCCTCCTTTTCCTGAACAGGACCCTGAAACGGAAGGTCGCCCAGCGGACAGTCGAACTCAACCAGGAACTATTGAGGAGAAAGGAGGTGGAGCTGGAGATCCTGAAGAAAAACGAGG
The DNA here is from genome assembly GCA_949319355.1 of uncultured Methanospirillaceae archaeon. GTDB lineage: Archaea > Halobacteriota > Methanomicrobia > Methanomicrobiales > Methanospirillaceae > KLAP105. The sequence goes on from CASGHA010000186.1 coordinate 1,630, forward strand.
AACTCAGTGCGGCAAACGAGGAAATGACCTCCACAGCCGAGGAACTCGAGGACAATTATCTGAAGATTACCCAGAACCAGCACGCCCTGACCCAGGCACGGAACAAGCTGAACCTCCTCAACTACATCACCTTCACTGAACTGCGAAACGCCCTATTCTCCCTGAACGGATACCTCGAGCTCGAAAAGGAATTTCTGACCCTCGATGTCCAGAAAGAGTATCACAGGAAGGTGGTATCAATGGTTGACGCCATTGAAGACACCCTCGCATTTGCCAAGACGTACCAGGACCTCGGGATGAAGGCCCCCTGCTGGCAGGAGGTTGAACAGGTTTTCCTCTTCGGCATCTCGCACCTGGACTTCCTGTCATACACCAGGAACCTCTTGGTACAGGGGCTTACCATCTATGCCGATCCGATGCTTGAATGGGTCTTTTTCAACCTTGCCCAGAATGTCATCTTGCATGCAGAGACCGCAACGGAGGTCACCCTGCGGTACGAAGAGCATGACGACGGACTGGTCCTTTTCTTCGAGGACAATGGCGTCGGGGTTCCGGACTTACTGAAAACCGCCATTTTTGAAAGAAGATATGAGGAGAAAAACGGGGTGGGGCTCTTCCTGATACGGGAGATCCTTGAAGTCACGGGGATCACGATCAGGGAGACCGGTATTGAGGGAAAAGGTGCACGCTTTGAGATGCACGTACAGAAAGGCGGCTACAGGTTTTCAGACGGGTCCAGGTGACCCGTGTAGTTACCCACGTCTTATAATTTCCCTGACAAAAGGTTATTTATCGGCATCCCGGATCCAGCCCATGCGTACCCAGCGGTAATAGTCATCGGGACGTAAATCCCGGTTTTCAAGAACGATGTCCCTGAAAAAATTCCTGTTTGCCTCCATATCAGCCTCCTGCCGTGGGTCGTGGTACCCAAGCTGGGCTGCGGCAACAAGTCTCTTTCCCAGGGAGATGGCCTGTTCCCGGACTGTTTCGACTGCTGATGTGTCCCCTCCCGTGGCTATGATCAGGCCGCCGACGGTCATCACGCCCAGGTAGTTGAGCACATGGTTCAGGTATGATATTACCTCGTCTCCGCCTGATGTATGGGTTGTCACCACCGAACAACCGGTCTTTCCTGAAAAAGTCTGGTAATGGATGGCATCGGCGAGGCGGTCGAAGAATACCTTCATCTGGCCGGTTACATTATCGATATACACCGGGGAGGCCAGGATGATTATGTCTGCATCGGCCACCCGCCTTGCAACCGATGGGAAATCATCCTCAAAGACACACCTGCCGGTAAGGGAACAGCCGTCGCAGGCGGTACAGGGAATTATCCTGAACTCGCACAGGTCAATGATCTCCGTTTCGACACCCTCCCCCTCCATTGCCTCAAGGACAAGGGAGACCAGTCTCCGGGTGGTGCTCCTGATATTCCGCGGACTACCCTGTATTGCGAGGGCTTTCATGTCGTCACTCCTGTTCTCATTTAGATCCCACGAATAATGAGACCTGCGTATCTGGTCCTGGGACTATGTCGCATCATCCTGGTAACCCCCTGCCGGAATGGACACGAACTGAAGAATAAAAAGGTTCCCCGATACCTTCAGCCAGGATGATATGGTATCCCAACTGAAGGATATGAGGTGGAAAGGGTTTGGATCTCGATAATTTCTTTTCCGGAGAGCGGGTTGACGTATATGCCCAGACAGACCTCGCTGCTCTCCCCGGATGCGACCAGGCGCACATAATGCGGATGGTCCCATCCGCCCGTTCTGTCATCATTTTCGGGAAGGAAGTGCCGGTATCCGCTTACCGGAAAACGGCAAAAGAGAAAACCGCCGTCATGCTCCAGATAGCTGAATCAATTGATAATACGGCTGTAAAACTCGCAGGAATGCTTCTTGATGAAGGTGTTTCAGCCATTCCGGTACCGCTCTACCTTCCGGTAAGGGTGGCCGATGGAAAAGTACAGGGTGTCGTCAGGCTCAAGCAGGTCGCTGCTGCCGGAGGAATCGGTTATCAGGGCATGAACCGTGTCCTCATCTCTCCCAGGTATGGTCCACGGCTCCTCCTGAGCGGTGTCGTCACCAGCCGTCCTGCAGCCGTATCCGGGCCGGTGTATCCTGGAGAGCACAAAAATACTGAAAAGGGTTCAGTTTCGTGTACCGGCTGTGGAAAATGCATCAGTGAGTGCCCGGGAAACGCCATCGGCCCGGATGGTGTCGAGGTATTCCGGTGCATGACCATCCGTCCATGGGTCCCGCCACGCCTGGTCCCCCTGGTGAAGTGGCTCCTCGGACGCCACCTCCTGCTCGTGTGTGCCGCCCCATTCGCCCCCCTGATCGCCCGGACGGCAACTATCAGGTGCAGTTCATGCATCACCGTCTGCCCCGTGTTCGAAGGAATCCGCGACGGACCGGCCGGGTCCTCCGGAACCATGCCGCTCTGACTAAGACCGCCTGATATCCGGATCGGTGTGGCCCTTTGTGACAATACGCAAAAAAGAATCGGTCAGGGAGTTACCCTGTCCCGGAAGGGAATGCCCTCCGGATGAGTCCCGTGGATCATCTCGTTCAAGGCCGCCCCTGCAGGTACCATCGGAAACACGTTGTCCTCGCGTGAGACCCTGAAATCGACGAGGAACGGGCCTTCTGTTTCCATCGCAGTCCGCAGAGCGGGGCCCACCTCCTCGCAGGAACCTACGGTCATCCCGTCTATGCCGAATGAACGGGCAATCCGTGCAAAGTCCATCAGCGGGAGCTCGGTGTATGAGTACCTGCGATCATAGAAGAGCTCCTGCCACTGCCTGACCATCCCGAGGAACATGTTGTTCATGATGAAAATCTTGACCGGGATGTTGTACTGGCGGACCGTCGCAAGCTCCTGGATGTTCATCTGGATACCCCCGTCACCGGAAATACAGACCACCGCTGAGTCAGGGCATGCACAGGACGCACCTATTGCAGCCGGAAGCCCGAATCCCATGGTTCCGAGGCCACCCGAGGTGATCAGCTGCCTGGGTGCCGTGAAGCAGAACGAGCGGGCCGTCCACATCTGGTGCTGGCCGACATCGGTTACGATGATCGTTTTTCCGTCTGAAAGGTCACTGATCCCAGATATGACGTTCCATGGGTGGATGAGACCGTCCTGTCCGGACGCTGTCCCGGCATCCTGATTTCCCCATCCGGCTATGATCCTGCGCCACGAATCGTGACTGTCGTTTCCGGACAGCCGGGAAAGGAGGTCCAGGAGGACTTTTCTGACATCTCCCACGACCGGGAGGTCCGCGTGCCGGTTCTTTCCAATCTCTGCCGGGTCGATATCGACGTGGATGACCTCGGCCCGCGGTGCAAAGGCCTCGAGCCGGCCGGTAACCCGGTCATCAAAGCGTGCCCCGAGGGCAATGAGGAGGTCGCACTCCATAACGGCATGGTTCGCCTGTCTGGTCCCGTGCATCCCGATCATGCCGAGGTTGAGCGGGTGGTCTCCAGGAATACAGCCTAACCCCATGAGGGTCGTGGTCACCGGGATCATCATGCGTTCCGCAAGCTGGACAAGTTCCTGGGAGGCTCCGGCTGCAACGATCCCACCCCCGGCATATATGACAGGCTTTTCGGCACGGGTTATCATTTCAGCCATGCGTGAGAGCTGTCTCGGGTGACCGTCGGAAGGAGGCCTGTACCCCGGTGGGACGGGCGGGGAACCGGGTGGCTCGAACGGGACGCACTCAACACTGACGTCCTTGGGGATATCAATGAGTACCGGTCCCCTCCGTCCGCTCCCGGCGATAAGAAATGCCTCTTCAACGGTCCTGGCCAGGTCCCGGGTGTTTTTCACGAGGTAATTGTGTTTCGTGACCGGTTTGGTCATACCCGTGATATCAGCCTCCTGGAATGCGTCCCTGCCGATGAGGGACCTCGGGACCTGGCCGGTTATCGCGACCAGCGGACTTGAGTCCATGTAGGCGGTTGCGATGCCTGTGATAAGGTTGCAGGCCCCGGGGCCGGATGTCGCGATGCAGACCCCGGTATGTCCACTTGCCCGGGCATACCCGTCAGCGGCATGGGCTGCGGCCTGTTCGTGCCGCACCAGGATATGCCGAAGCGGCGATGAGTACAACTCATCATATAACGGGAGCACGGTTGCGCCGGGGTACCCGAACACCGTAGTAACACCCTGCCTGATGAGCGTTTCCACAATGATTGCGGCACCGCTCTTCATGCAGGGATTCATATCCCGCCCCGTTTCCGGATGTCCTTTCGGTCAGCGGCACTTCCGACCGGAGACAACGTGTCCGGTGGTGTATTGCCGGGGGTCAGGGGCAGGAAACTGAACAAGACCTGCGGTATCCGCCTGCAGCTCTGCAAAAACGTGTTCACTAAAGCGATTCCTGTTTCACGACATGCAGACCCGTTCAATCGTGCACGGGGTGCATGATGGCCTGGGGATAACAAAACTCTCCGTCATGGTTGTCCATCACACATTAGGGTGGGAGGGTCAGATTTAATATCTATCGATCCAGGCGGCATGAAGCCCGTATCCGCACCAGGGGAGAAGGTCCGGTTATGAGATGATTCATGTATGGTCTGATGTGCAGCAATTGTCCTGAAAGCCATGCAATTCTTTGAAACCGGGATCGTTCACCGATCGTTCGAAAAAAATATCCCCTGGAAAGACCACTGACGCGATATATGAAGACAATCACCGTGCTGGTCATCACCGGCCTGGTCATTCTTGCCTGTATTCCCGGATGCATCGACGTCTCTCCATCCGGGTCAAAACCAGCGACTACCGTGCAGGGAAAACCAAAATATATCGCCGGAGATATCGCGGGCAAGGAGAAAGGTGACGACACCGGGTCCCTCATACTTGCATACACACCGGGCAGCGACATGTATACTACACACAGGGTCTATTTCCAGGACGGAAAATGGATGTATTTCCTTGAATGGAAACCTTCTGAGTTTGGCCGCGACTTCCAGGAACGCTATGAACCTGTCCTTCTCGGGCACATCGATCCAAAGACCATCGAACAGTACGACTTCAGCAAGCCATTATAATCACTGGCTTTTCATGTACGGGGAAAAGGGCCTCATCCAGATACGGTTCCGTCATCATTTTTAAGGAGCGTCAGGGGATATCGAACACCCGCCAGGGTATGTCCCTGCGGGGGTGGTCCTCCCAGAGCCATGGCAACAATGCCGATAACCATGACCCGGGGGAGAGAAACACCCACTATATCCAAACCACCACAATGGTATCAGGAACCATGCCGTCAGACCGGATTACGATCGGAAAGTTCTCTTCACTCACCTTCCTCTCGCAAAAAGCATTGCGACTCTATGACCAGAAAGGCGTCCTTGTCCCGGGTGAAAAGGACCGTTTCACGGGGTACAGGTATTACACGGTCGACCAGATCGAGACAGCACTCCGGGTCAAGACCCTGTGCAACCTGGGGTTTGGTCTGGCCGATATCGGTGCGATACTCTCTGCATTAAGCAGCGAAGATGATGCCACGGTCAGGGCGTACCTCGCGAAGCGGCACCGCGAGACCGTGTCCGAGATACGGCGGCTGGAGAAGATTACATCCCTTTTGGTGGACAAACGGGATTTTTCGGAGTTGTTTGCATTGAACATATCAGAACCAGTCCTCAAAAACATCCCGCCTGTCCGGATCATCTCCGGAAGGAGGACCGGGACCTACGAAGAAGTCTGTTCCACGGTTTCACAGTCCCTTATCGACATCATTTCGAGCCCGGAAAACCAGAAAAACGGCGTCACAGTGAACGGTCCCTGCATGTCTCTCTGCTATGATGACGAGTACCGTGAGACCGATGCTGATATAGAGATGGCTCTGCCCGTGCAGGGAAATGTCATCGTGCACGATCCCGCATTTTCAGTCAGGACTCTTCCTGCAGTCAGGGCCGTTTCGGTAATATACAAGGGACCGTACGAGCATGAGGGTTTCCTGGTCGCATTTCAGAATGCGTTCAGGTTCGCAGCGGAGAATGGACTCGAACCGGTCGGTCCTGACAGACAGTTGTATATCAACGACCCTTCCGCTACTCCTGCTGAGGAGCTGCTGACCGAGGTCCAGATACCTGTCAGGTAAGGATGCTCATTTTTTACACTTTTTCCCGGTGTTTTACACCTTTCACTTTCTCAGCGGCGTCCGGGTACCTATCTTCCGGCCAGAAGTCCTGCCAGGCATGAGGCCTCTTTAAACCAGAAGAGTCCTGGCTGGCTCAACATAGACCCAACATGTATGGAGACCCTGAAGACACCACAATCGTGGTGCAGGTCACGTAAAGTACTATGCCTGGTATTAGGATTGTTTTCAGGTAAATAGTTGCGATTTATGTCTGATGATCTCTGAAAGGGTACGCGAGGGACATCTTAACTGCACCACATTTTCTGACAGGGCCAAGTAATAAGAACCAGGGTGGTAATGAATTCCTGTTGACACTAGGGAGGCCGGCTGTCATGGAAAATGCATATTTCAGGGAGTACAGAAAATCAATCGAAGACCCTTCTGCCTTCTGGGGTGAGGCTGCAGGTTCGGTCACCTGGTTCAAACCATGGGACCGTGTGTGCAACGACGACCGGCCGCCTTTCACCCGCTGGTTTGAAGGAGGGGTCCTGAACACCTGTTATAATGCGCTGGACAGGCACGTGGAAAATGGAAAAGGGAAGCAGTTTGCGCTCATTTATGACAGTCCCGTGACATCGACCGTGAGGAAGTATTCCTACCAGGAGCTGCTTGACCTCACTGCCCGGTGCGCCGGGGGTCTTGTCCGTCTGGGTGTCAAAAAAGGCGACCGGGTCCTCATTTACATGCCGATGGTCCCGGAAGCCGTCATATCCATGCTCGCCTGCGCCAGGATCGGTGCCATCCACTCGGTCGTATTCGGAGGGTTCGCCCCGAAGGAGCTGGCGACCAGGATCGAGGACGCAAAGCCAGTCTGCATCATCACCTCATCGTGCGGCATTGAGGTGAGCCGGATCATACCCTATAAACCGCTCCTTGATACCGCAATCGACATGTGTACACTCAGGCCTCCCCACTGCATCATCGTCCAGCGCCCCCAGTGCCCCTCCGAACCGGTCCCCGGACGGGACCATGACTGGGAGGAGGTCCTTGGGGGAGAATCCGCACCGTGCGTCCCAGTCTGTGCAACCGATCCCCTCTATATCCTGTATACCTCCGGGACGACCGGGAAGCCCAAGGGAGTCCTCCGGGACAACGGCGGGCACCTCGTAGCCCTCTCCTGGAGCATGAAGCATATCTACGGAATGGACCCCGGCGAGGTGTACTGGGCGGCATCTGACATTGGCTGGGTAGTCGGACATTCGTACATCGTATATGCACCACTGGTATACGGCTGCACCACCGTACTCTACGAAGGCAAATCGGTAGGCACCCCTGACCCCGGCGCCTTCTGGAGGGTCATCAGCGAACATGGCGTATCGGTCCTGTTCTGTGCCCCGACAGCATTCAGGGCAATCCGGCGGGAAGACCCGGAGGCACTCCACCTTGGTACGTATGACCTCTCGTCCTTCCGCACGCTCTTCCTGGCCGGAGAACGCTGTGACCCCGATACGCTTACCTGGGCGGAACAGCACCTGAAGGTCCCGGTCATAGACCACTGGTGGCAGACCGAGACGGGGTGGGCTATCGGAGCTAATTGTGTGGGTCTCGGGATGTTTCCTGTGAAACCCGGTTCATGTACAAGACCCGTACCCGGGTACAGCGTCCACGTGTTCGACACTGAAGGAAGAGAACTCCCTCCCGGTACGACAGGAAACATCGTCATACAAAATCCGCTTCCCCCCTGCTGTCTCACCACCCTCTGGCAGAATGACGAAGATTTTACCAGGACGTATTTCTCGATGTACCCGGGGTATTATTTTACATCTGATGCCGGGTACATCGATTCTGACGGCTACCTCTGGGTCATGGGCCGAACCGACGACATCATCAACATCGCCGGCCACCGCCTTTCTA
>CASGHA010000187.1 GCA_949319355.1 uncultured Methanospirillaceae archaeon
CTCGGATTCATTACTGGAGAGAATTCTCGGCCAGGCGGGCCTGTTGATAGAGGTATTCAAGGCGACGTGATATCTCATTGATCTGATTCCGGACCTTCTCGAGCGATTCACCGATTTTTTTCCCGGATGCCTCCATTTCAAAGATCCTTTCCCGCAGGTACTCGATTGCTTCCTTGTTGTCCTTTTCAACGGTGATATCCGAACCGATACTGACCATGACGGACTGTGGGTTCTCCACATGGGCCCTGACACCCGTTCCTCCACCAACCGGCAGCACTACGGCACCATCCGGGGCATCTGCAATAGCCTGGAGAGTATCAATAGCGGCTGCTGCTTCTGACCGTCCTTCATCAATGATGGCAAGCTGGCGGGAGAGGTACTCCATCTGCTGACCATATTCGTTGAGATATGCCTGGAGTTGCTGGACTTCTCTCGGGTCAACGGTTTCCACGAACGTCACCCTCTGCAGGAGTAACCTCAGTTATCCTGACGTATTGTCTCTTTAACCGATGTTTGCTCCCCATGATGGTGAAGATTCGTTCCCTTGCCTGTGCTTCATTCGGGGCGGCGATAACCTTGGTGTAAGGTTTCCAGTCCTCGCCCATGCGAAACTCGCCTTTTACCGTAAATTCCATAAGATCCATGTGAATCATCCGAAAAATCCAAAAATATCCTCTATTCTACCCAGTTCAAACCCTGTCGTCCCCAACCCGGCAAGATACCCATTGCCGTTGGCTATGAGACCTGCTCCCACAAGTCCGCTTCCCATGGTCACTGTCCCCTTTCCGACAGGAAGATCAGTTTTTTCCGCGAGGATGTTCATTTCGTTATCCGAACTCCTTGGGTGAACCATGATGCCCCTGCTTGTTGCAACTGCGGCCATTCCGACCGTTTTTATACCCCCTAATGTGAGAGATACAGATGGAACACCGAGAAAATCGCTGATTTCCCCGACAACCTTCTCTGGAAGGTCAGGGTGGTGGACAAGGATACGGTCATTGACCAGGAGGACGTTTCCCGCGGCATTCATGGTATCGCTCAGGAGGTACACATCACGGAACCGTTTCAACGCCGCAATTTCAGCTGCGGATGCAAGACCGCTCACGACAAACCCGTTCAGGTTCCCTGTCACAAGGGAGCCGATGATGGAGCTCCCCTGGATTGTCGTTTCCACTATCTCCACGGACAGAGCTTCGGAAATTGCCCGTGAAAACTCTTCAGGGGTATCGGGCGGGACAATTGCCACATCCTCGAATATCCTGGAAAAGACACCAATGTGAGGATCGCCGCCGAACGAGACCGTCCTCTCCATCTTACTCCTCAGCCAGTTCTGCCTGGACCTGACCGTCGTCGAACTTCATCGCGCGGACGCGGATTTTCGACGGAGGTTTTTCTGCTCCCCGCTCCCACACGTGTTCGTTGATGGTTTGATCAAGCCGCACGTCCTCACTTTTCATGTGTTTACCCAGGTATGTACGGATATCCTTGATGGCCGTGTCACACCTCCGCCTCCTGGACGCCCTCCGGACACCGCGGAGAGGGATGATGTAAATCTGTTCCGCTGTTTTTTCTGCCATAATCACACCTTCAGCGTACTACGCCGCCAGTTCCTCCGTTTCGGGTGGGTCGTGACATTTCTCTTTGTCCTGACCATGACCCACTGGGGAACCCTCCGGTTCTGGTCACACGCCTTTGCAAGTCTGATTTTTCTGCCTTTTGACACTTTACTCATGATTGTACACCTGATGTGCCTGTCCTTCCCAGTACAAGGGACTGTTCATGCCTGTTTGGGAAAAAACGTCCAGGATCAAGTCCTCGTTGCTTTATGGCGTCCCGGATGCCGCCTTCATAATCCCCATTCTCCATGCTGCCGGTCTCCCCATAGGTGATCTGGACTTCACGTCCTGCGAGGCGCAGCACTTCCTGTTTCTGGTACCCAAGAAGGGGACGGATATAGGATACACCATGCCTGCAGGTGAGCCTCTGGACCTCGTCGCGGTGGAGATACGGCACTCGGTCATCAAAACGCGTGCCGTCTGCAATTACAGGGTATATTCCTGCCAGATGAGTTAATGCTTCCAGGTGCACCATGGTGATTGCATTGTTTGGATATCCGTCGGAGATAATCTGGTCGACCGCCTGCTTGAGGACCCCATCATGAAACATGCGGATATGATGGACAAGGCCTAATTGTTCCGCCGCTTTTTCTACCGCTTCGAGGTCCTTTCGTGGTGAAAAGACAAAGGTATTCAGCTCGACGTCATAATAATGGGCGAGCATGAGAGCCGCAAGACTGCTGTCTTTTCCACCGCTAAAGAGGACGCCGCACTTCATCCTTTTCTTCGTATTGAAAACTCGCGTTTCGCCGGTGTCAACTGGCGGAGAATTCCTTTCAGTTGTTCATCGGTAATACGCTGCCCGATTCTCCCGCTTTGAGCCAGAGAAACAAGTTGCTGTTCAACAGCGCGCGCGAAGTCAGGCTTGGTAAGTTTGATGGTGTTTAAACGTTCCCGTGCTTCGGGCTCGAGGATCTGCATGAGAACCGCCTGGATCTGGGCCTCCAATTGCTGGCGCTGGCGTTCCATGTCCTCCTGGGCATACTGTTGGTTATACGCCTGCTGCTGGAGTTCAGCCATCCGCCGCCTGCGGAGATCCGCCAGTTCATCATCGCCCATGCGTCACACACCACTTTATTATGCGGTTTTCTGCTCGGCACCGGCCTTAAGGGTATGCGCAATACCGTCCAGGAATGAGGCCCCTGCAGGTGAAACTCGGCGTCCGCCCTTTTCCTGTACAACAAAACCGGCTGCTTCCAGCTGCTGAAGTACCTTCCGGGCAATTGAACCGCTGCCTTTGCGGAATGCATTCGGCTTCGATCCCCGGTCACGCGCTCCTCCATAGAATGAGCGCAGACGCTCGACACCGACAGGACCGTCAACATAAATACGCCTGAGAACGGCGGCCGACCTGACAAACCACCAGTCGGGATTTTCAGGGGGCATTTCCCTGTGCACACCGGTCTTGGCAAACGCAGCCCAGACAGGTGGGACTACCTCGCTTTTCTTTTTGAGTTCCTCTGCCGCCTTCATGATAAGCTGGTCGGCAGGGACATCATATACTGTTGTCATCGAAGTACCTCACTGCATGCCTAAAGCTATAACAGTCTTTATCTATACGCCAGATATGTTTTTATATATTTCGAGCCGCCCTGTATGCATATAACCTCTAATCAGGCATCTTTTTTTGAGACAAGGACCATGGTCCGGCCCCTTGCCTGGAGAAGCCTTGCTCCGCAGGTATCGGCTACGGCCTGAGGGTCGACATCGGCTGTTTTCAGCCATTTGATCTTGATGGTCTTCCGGGTCTTGAGCTGGAGACGGATCTCATCGTAGAGAGTTGTTGTGATACCCTGTTTTCCAATCCAGATGGTAGGTTTCAAAGACTGGATATCAGGCAGACGCTTTT
>CASGHA010000188.1 GCA_949319355.1 uncultured Methanospirillaceae archaeon
TGCTCCGGGTTTACCTGGATGGCCTGCCTGTCAAGGTTCAGGGCGTAATTTTTTTCAACAGGGATGGAAAAGATGCAGGACTGTTTCAGGTCGATGCCCGATTTCCTCACGGATACGTCCACCGTGACGGTCGCTGATTCCATCTGTTTCCGGGAGTCGGTGAGGGCTTCGATCTCCCTTCGTTTCCAGTTGTTTTCCACGGATGCAGCCCCGGGGTTGCAGACGATGTTGACCTGGTCCTTCAAATCGAGCGAGATGGCCTCGACGAGGGCGGCCGTATCGTCCTGGCTCACGTTCCCGGGGATGTTTTTCACGGTCGCCTTCACGGCAAAGGAGAAGTTCCCTCCTGCCGTCCTCTTCGCTGCTTCCTTTTCAACGACCAGTTCCGGCTGAGGGACCACCGGGATGGTCACGTCCACCTCGTCCGTGACCGGGGCTGCCGCTACATTCACCGGGACGCCCATGCCGGGCATGGCCATCCTCGGGAACAGGGTCACCTTCAGTTTTATCGGTTTCCGCTTCAGGATGACCCCCGTGTAATGGGAGAGGGGTATTTCGCCCGGAAGGCTGACCTTTATGCTCAGTTTCGTCGAGGTCGCGTTCATCTGCTGTGATATGCTGACCGTGTTTTTATCCCAGCCACAGCCAGGTACGACCTCGACATTCCCCCCTTCGAGCGGAAGGGGTTCCCTCCCCCGTTCCACGATGATCTTCGAGCCGATGGTAACCGGGCCGAGCGAAGAGTCCGGGTTTACAGGGATCTCCTTCGAAAAGTTTGCCATGCTCCCTGGCCTCAGTCGAACTCGATCTCAGTTTCCGCCTCGAAGTTCACGGTGACATTCGCGGATGTCCCGCCCCCGCCTGCAGATGCACTGACCTGTATCCTGGCACTATCGACAGGGGCAGGTCCTGATAGGGACACCGATACCGAAACGGACCCCATCCCGGACAGGGGTACGACCGTGAGCCCGGGGACTCCTGCCGGCGGGATAACCCGTATCGAGGCGCCGGGTGCCCGGGTCGTGGCCCCGGCACGGTCAACCTTCCAGACCGTTGCTGTAAATGTTCCAGGCTTTTGCGTGCTGACGTCCAGGGTGTCTGACGGAGTTATCTGGAGGATGTAGCCGGCCGGACCTTCATCCTTCTTCTCTTTATCCACGGATTTTTTTTCTTCAGGTTTTTTCTTCCCGAGGCCCTTGGAAATTAAAACGGCTGCTACCGCGACGATGGCGAGGCCTCCCACGACCGGCAGCCAGGGGACATCCCCTGTCCCGGGTCCCTCCGAGTACTTGTAGACCAGGAACGTCGCACCGGAGATGCTGGGCTGGCTTGGGAGGTAATTGCCCCCCGGCGCGTTGTACCTCGCTACCGAACGTGCCTTCCCGCCGAGCGCGAGGACCAGGTGGCTCCCGGCTTTTCCGTCAGGGACCGTCCAGGTGACGTCCCGGGCCTGCGTGCCCTTTCCGGGAGATACCGTGACTTCACCGGTGGCATCAAGGCCTGAAACCAGGTCGTCGAGCTGGTCCATGGTCAGGGAACGTGCCCCGTCGAGTGCCCCGTTGTCATTGGCCACACCGCCGTCGATCCCGGTCGACCCCTCGTTTTCGTACGTGACATACCTCGTCTGAGAGGGGGCGACGATTGACCCGTCGTCGCTGACTGATAGTCTCGTGGTGACGGTCGAACCCACAGGGAGCTCATCAGGCGGTTTTGTCCAGCTGTGGCGGAACTTAAGGGAGATACCGGCATCCGGCACCTTCAGTTTTGTGACGGCCCCGCTGGAACCTGACGGGACATACGAGCCTTGTGCTACCGTCTCACCGCCGGATTCTGCGTCTTCCAGCTGCTGGTCCGAAAACTGGTTTGCGAAAACCCATGTCCCGGTGGCGGAAACGGTTGCAGGTCCGGCGAGTAACAGTAGGGTTATAACGACGGTACAAATCGAGAGCAGGCGCTTGGTCATTCAAGGATCTCCCCCGGGAGGTGTTTATAGGAGAAAAAGGCGCCTCCCGGCCTTCTGAAGTTTTCCTGGCCGCCTTTTCCCATTCCGGCTGGGGCGTTATATACCTGAACTCGGAACTCCGGCAGATAAACATATCGGGAATTCCTCTCCTGGAAGGAACCGGTGCAGGATACATGTGCCGGAGCTCCTGTCCGCCCTGGCGGCATCGGATCTCCAGTCTGGGAACGAACCTGCCGCCGCATGAGACCGGATACCATCAGGGACAGGGGTGGTGGTGCCGGTATTCCCGTCCCAGGGAAGGATCAGAGGTATCCGGTCCGTTACTTCCTCATGTACCTGATCGCTCCCTCCTTCGGGCAGACCTCCGTGCAGCGGCCGCACAGGTAACACTCTGCCTTTGCGTCCTGCCGTTTCGCTTCGTCCGTCGGGCACACCTTCTCGCACTTTTTGCACCCGATGCAGGCGTCGGTCCTCCTGAGTTCCAGGACGCCCGGGATGGCTCCGAGGGATAACAGTAGTCCGTACGGACAGACAAGACGGCAGAACGGGCGGTAGAAGGCGAGCGATAGTATGAGGACGACCACGAAGACGAGCGACCCTGCGGTGGCGATGAGGCGGAAGAAGTCATGGATACCGAACCAGTCAAGCAGCGACGCGGACCAGGCGAAGGCCATGACCAGGAGGACAAGGAACATGACCCCCCTGATTGCCTGGAAGAGGAGTTTTCCCCTGGGCGTGACCTTTGGGACCGGCACCAGGTATGCAAGTTCCTGGACGGCACCGACCGGGCAGAGATATCCGCAGAAAAACCTCCCGAAGACGAACGTGAGCAGAAAGACTGTCAGGAGTCCGATGATACCGACTATGAGCGGTGCCCCGAGTCCCAGCTCGTCCCGCAGCACCAGCTGCTGGAACTGATAGGGTGCGACCGGCGAGAAGATCAGGAACCCGAGGAGGGCCGAGATGACAAGCAGGATTATCCCGAATTTTTGTTTCCACCTTCCTGAATACCAGAGGTATCCGAGGACGAATATCATCACGAGTGCATAGAGAAATCCGATTCCCTTGAAAGCAGCGCTAGCAGGCATGATCGTTCCTTCCTTTATCGGCTCTTCAGCCCGGGGCATCCCCCCGTCCCTTCCTGGGGACAGGTCCGGTGCCCCGGCGGGGTCATAGTATCAGGGTCTCCTACTGGTCATATAAAAAACGACCTTTCGCCAGCCAGGGAGTGGTCTCCCAAAAACAATCCCTGATAACCCTTCACGTCCTTGGTGGGGTCTTGCCTTCACCTTTTCATTCACGAGCCGGACACGGCATCCAGCAGTTGGGGTATGAAGGTAAGGGCAGTGTATTCCTGACAAACTGCTGAAGACGGCAGGGAACAACCAAAAATGCATCGGGGATGTCAAGACATCGTTAAAAATAGTTAATAAACCGTTTCAACTGCATACCTGCTCGTATTTTGCACACCTCCATGGGTCAGTGTACCAGGATACACATTTTGCAGTGCAGGTTTGTCCTGTACCCGCTGGAGTCCCTTCATTATGTTCGGACCACTGGCTTGAATAATCCGGAAATCCGGTCGAAGTCGTACCTGTGCCGGTAGTCAGGGTCTTCACGCACTGGCAGGTAAGGTCGCTTTTCGGGGTGGCGGTTTCA
>CASGHA010000189.1 GCA_949319355.1 uncultured Methanospirillaceae archaeon
TATAGTACCTATCCAAGGGTGTCCGGTGGGTGGGTGACGCAGGGTGCAGTGAATGGAATAACATGTAAGGGGCAGGACAGTTTAGGCTCCTTTAAAGTCACTCCTCCAGAGTCCCTTTAAAAGACAGAGGGTAGTTAAAAATGAGTAGTCTATGTCTTTTTAAATGAATTACTCGCCGTTTACAGTTTTACGAACTTGGCCGTGAAGATCCCGGGCATGGAACGGATCTGGTCCATCGCCTCGGGAGGCACCTCGGAGTCGACGTTGAGGACCATGATCGCCTCTTCTCCCGGGTTGATCCTGCCGACCTGCATCCCCGCAATGTTGATCTGCATGCTCCCAAGGATTGTTGAGGCACGGCCGATTACCCCTGGCTTGTCGAGGTGACGGGAGACGATGACGAACCCCTCGGGGATGAAGTCCATCGTATACTTCCCGATCGAGGTGATCCGGGCGCGGCCCTTGAAGAAGACCGTACCTGCGGTCGTCTCCTCGCCCTTGTCCGTTACGACCTTGAGGGTCAGGAGGCTCTTGAAACCGTGTGACTCGGCGGTTGTGGTCTCGGACACCGCAATCCCGCGTTCCCTCGCCGCGAGCTCGGCGTTCACGATATTGACCGGGGTCCTCAGGATCGGGTCGAGGAGCCCCTTGAGAGCCATGATGGTTATGTACTTCGTGTTGTTCTTGAGGGCGGCGAGTTCTCCCTCGTAGGTCAGCTCGACCCTCTCGACCCGCCCCTCGACCGTCTGGATCAGGAACCGGCCCATCTTCTCGGCAAGGAACGCGAACGGCTCGATGACTTCTGCAAACTCCTGGGGGACCATCGGGGCGTTCACGGTGTACTTAGCCGAACCCCCCTTCAGGACCTCGAGGCACTGTTTTGCAACGGAAACCGACACGTTGACCTGGGCTTCCACGGTACTCGCCCCGAGGTGGGGCGTCGTGATGACCTGGTCAAGCCCGAGGAGGGGTGAGTCCTTCGGGGGTTCATTCTCGAAGACATCGAGAGCTGCACCCGCGACCTTTCCGGACTGCACCGCCCTGACGAGTGCTGCCTCGTCGATGATGCCCCCGCGGGCACAGTTGATGATCCTCACTCCGTCCTTCATCGTCGCAATGGACGTGTCGTTGATGACGTGCTTCGTTTCCTTGATAAGGGGCGTGTGGACGGTGATGATGTCGGCCTGCCTGAAGAGATCCTCCATCGTCATCATCTCGACCCCGATCTGTGCGGCCCTTTCCTTCGTGATGAAGGGGTCATAGGCGACGATCCGCATTTCCATTGCGGTGGCACGCTTTGCGATCTCCCGTCCTATCCGGCCAAGGCCGACAATCCCAAGGGTTTTTTCATTCAGTTCGACACCCATGAACTTCGACCGCTTCCACTCCCCTTTCTTAAGCGAGCTGTTTGCCTGAGGGATGTTCCTTGCAAGCGAGAGTATCATGGCCATCGTGTGTTCAGTCGCCGCGAGGGTGTTTCCCTCCGGGGCATTTGCGACGATTATCCCCTTCCGGGTGGCCGCGTCCGTGTCAATGTTGTCCACACCTGCGCCTGCACGCCCGATAAACTTCAGTCTCTTTCCCGCCTCGATTACCCTGGCGGTAACCTGGGTCCCGCTCCTGACCAGGATGGCATCATATTCACCGATAATTTTCACCAGCTCATCCTCGGAAAGCCCTGACCTGATATCGGTCTGACATTCTTTCCTGATGATGGAGAGCCCTTCTTCCGCCAGTTCATCGCCGACGAGCACTTTCCAGGTCACGTTAAAATCCCATATTATATCGGTTCCCTCCCTCTTGATGGTTTCTGGCAGCGTGACACCGGGGGGAGCCCGGTTTCATGGATATCCGGGGGACCCCCCGCGGACCGCTGGCAACCCCGCCCGATACGGTTATGCGGATAGATGGAGAACGGGTAAGTGGTGCGTGCATGAAAGGAGTTCCCAATATCCTGTGGCTTGCAGAAATCCGGAAAGAGGACATCGGAGCGGTCGGTGGAAAGGGTGCGTCGCTCGGCGAGATGGCCTCCATCGGCCTCCCGGTGCCGCCGGCATTCGTGGTCACCGGGCATGCCTTCCGGCGTTTCCTCACCGAGACCAAGCTCGAAAAGGTGATTTTCCCCACCTTGGAACGGCTCGACGTAGAGGACAACAACAAGCTCGAGAAAGCCGCGGAGGACGCGAAATCAGCGGTCATGGGAGGGAAGGTCCCTGCTGCAATCGAGGCTGAAATCCGGTCGGCTTACAAGAAGATGGGCGAAGGGACCGTGGTCGCGGTCAGGTCAAGCGCAACCGCCGAGGACCTCCCCGATGCATCGTTCGCAGGTCAGCAGGAGACCTTTCTTAATATAAAAGGTGAAGACAACGTCGTCGAGGCTGTCAGGAAGTGCTGGGCATCCCTCTACGGGGCACGGGCCATTTATTACCGTGCAAAGCAGGGATTTGACCATTCAGGGGTCAATATTGCAGTAGTCGTCCAGGAGCTCATCAACTCGGAGAAGGCCGGGGTGATGTTTACCTCCCACCCGGTCACCGGGGAACCCCTTACAATCATCGAGGGATCGTACGGGCTCGGTGAGTCAGTCGTTTCCGGCTCGGTCTCACCTGACAAGTATGTCTTTGACCAGCGCTCCGAGCGTGTCATTGACCGCCTCGTAGCCCACAAGGCCATCGAGATCATTGCTGACGGGGACCACGGGACGAAGACGGTCGCCATCGGGAAGGACCGGGCCGATACCCAGGTCCTGTCCGATGAAG
Organism: uncultured Methanospirillaceae archaeon; assembly: GCA_949319355.1. Taxonomy (GTDB): domain Archaea; phylum Halobacteriota; class Methanomicrobia; order Methanomicrobiales; family Methanospirillaceae; genus KLAP105. The sequence continues at coordinate 2,760 of CASGHA010000189.1, forward strand.
AGGTCAAGCGGCTTGCCTCCTTCGGCAGGATTTCAGAAGGCCACTACGGCATACCCCAGGACGTGGAATGGAGCATTGTCGGCTCCACCCTCTACATCCTCCAGTCCCGGCCGATAACCACGATCAAGGAATCTTCGAGGAAAGCTACCCCGGAAGCAGCACACACGGGGAGCACTATCCTGGTAAAGGGTCAGGGCGCCTCACCCGGGGTCGCATCCGGAAGGGTCGTCCTTATCTATGACGCAAAGGACACCGGCAAGGTGAACGAGGGAGACATCCTGGTAACCCGGATGACTAACCCGGATATGGTCCCGGCGATGAGGAAGGTCGCCGCCATCGTCACCGACGAGGGAGGCATGACCTGCCATGCGGCCATCGTATCCCGTGAACTGGGGACCCCGGCGGTCGTCGGGACGAGAAATGCGACCGCAACCCTGAAGCCCGGGCAGCTCGTCACGGTCGATGGCGAGAAGGGATTTGTCTATGACGGTGCGGTTGAAAAGCCCGCCCAGCAGGAAAAGGCGACCGTCGTTGCGGCACAGGCCCCCATTATTACCGCTACCAAGGTAAAGGTCAACGTATCAATGCCTGAAGCGGCGAGGCGGGCCGCTGCAACCGGTGCCGACGGTGTTGGTCTTCTGAGGATCGAACACCTGATACTTGGGCTCAACAAGACCCCGGGCTGGTACATCACGAACCACCGCGAGGAGGAGTTCATCAACGAGCTCTACACAGGGATAAAGACCGTTCTTGACGCGTTCTATGGCAAGCCCGTCTGGGTCAGGACGCTTGACGCACCCACCGACGAGTTCAGGAACATGGAGGGCGGGGAGAACGAACCCCATGAGCACAACCCGATGCTTGGCTGGAGGGGCATCAGGCGCGACATCCGCTCCCCTGACCAGTTCAGGCTCCAGGTCGAGGTATTCAAAAGGCTCTGGGAACAGGGGTACGAGGATCTCGGAGTCATGTTCCCGATGGTCTCTCACCCCGACGAGTTTAAAAAAGCCGTTTCCCTCATGAAGGAATGGGGGGTCGATATCGACAGGGCGGTCCTCGGCGTCATGATCGAGATCCCGGCGAGTGCGATCATGGTCAGGGAGTTCATCGATGCAGGGATAAAATTCGCCTCATTCGGGACCAACGACCTGATCCAGTATACTATCGCCATCGACCGGAACAACGAGAACGTCACCGACATGTACCAGCCCAAACACCCGGCCGTCCTCTACCTGATTGACCATGCCATCAGGATATGCCGGGAATACGGGATCGAGTGCTCGATCTGTGGCCAGGCCGGGTCTGACCCGAAGATGGTCGAGTGGCTCGTCGAGCACGGCATCGCTTCGGTGTCGGCAAACATAGACGCCATCTTAAAGATCCGCGAGACGGTTGCCAGGACCGAGAAGCGCATCATCCTCGAAGGCGCACGACGTGGGAATGCAGCGTAAGGGCCTGAGCGAAGCAGCGCTCTTCGCGTGGCTCAACGGCAAGCGGGCAGAGGACACCTCCCACGACTTCATTTTGAGCTCGATGTGCACCGTCCCTCACCCGGTCGCGGTGAGGGCCCATGACCTTTTCATTGAGACAAACCTGGGAGACCCCGGGCTCTTTCCCGGAACGGCGGAGATAGAGGACCTTCTTGTCCGCGCTCTCGGGACGCTGTACCATAACCCGGACGCAACAGGATATGCAACCTCAGGCGGTACCGAGTCGAATATCCAGGCGATGAGGATCGCCCGCAGCCTTGCAGGAAAGAAGCACCCGAATGTCATCCTCCCTGAATCGGCCCATTTCTCGTTTCATAAGTGTTGCG
>CASGHA010000190.1 GCA_949319355.1 uncultured Methanospirillaceae archaeon
AGACGGTTGACCTGCTTTTTGTCAACAACCGTTTCTATCGAGAAGAAATCGATGCCGTGGAGCCGTGCGATCGTCGGCCTCTTGAGTGCGGGAAGAGTTGCTATCACCGCGTCCACCCGGTCTGCCGGGACGTTCATGGAGAGGAGGACCTGCCGCCGGGCCTCGAGAACGCCGAGCAGGAGGGTGACGACCTCATCGATGGCCTTTCGCTTCTCCGGGTCGGCGTAGCTGCCCTTGTTCGCAATGATCGTAGTGTATGACTCCATGATCTGCCCGATTATTTTCAGCCCGTTCTTCCGGAGTGTCGTCCCAGTTTCGGTCAGGTCGACGACGACGTCCATCAGGTCCGGGACCTTCGCCTCCGAGGCCCCGTAACTGGGAAAGAGCCTGATAGGGATGGCGAGGTCTGAGAAAAACCTGCGTGTCAGCTCGGGGTACTCGGTCGTCACGCGGCTTTCGGGCCTGATCTGGCTGGGGGACTCAATGGGCTCACTCTGGTGGACAGCGATGACGATCCTTACGTTACCTTCGCCGGTCTTGCTGTAGTGCAGGCTTGCGACCTCGATGACTGAGGCACCACTCTCGCGGACCCAGTCGAGACCCGATATCCCGAGGTCGAAGGCCCCCATCTCGACATAGACCGGGATCTCCTGAGGCCGCAGGATCTTCACCTTGTCGATCCGGTCGTCATCGATCCTGGGGTTATAGTCCCGGTCGGTCCGCTTGACGGCAAGGTCGGCCTCCCTGAACAACTGGAGGGTCTGCTCCTCAAGGCTCCCCTTCGGGAGTGCCAGCGATAGCATGCCTCCATACTTAGAACTGAAAGGTCAAGAAACGTCCGGGTCAGAAGGTGTGGATAAGGAGCCCGGAGAGGAGTTTTGGTTCGAACCAGGTCGATTTTGGCGGCATGATGCTGCCAGCGTCGGCAATGGCAATCACCTCGCCGACTTTCACCGGCTGCATGGCGATCGCCGCTCTGTATGCACCCCCGTCGACCTTTGCGACAAGGTCAGCAAGGGGCCGTGCCCCGCCGAGGTACTGGAGACGCGGGTCCCCCCGTGGGTCAGCAATACCGAGGAGGCGCGAAAAGACCTCGTGCTGGAGTATCGAGACATCGAGTGACTCGATAACCCCCCTTCCCGGTAGGCGGGGCGTCGAGAGCTCGTACCAGGTACCGGCAAGGTAGAGGTGGAAGATGTGGTCCGCGGACTGGTCACCGAGTGGCATGACCTGGAACGAAACGCCGTCTACAGGACCGTAGGTACGGACTGAGAACGACCGCTTCAGCTCCGCCAGAAAGTCTGCCGGCGTCCTGTCGCCCAGGTCGGCGAGGAGGCGGCTGTATCCGTGGATCCTGACGTGGGCCGATCCGAAGACCACCGCCATGAACCGTCCGGCTTCAACAGGACAGGTACCGGCAGACATCATACGGTCGGCGACATTGACCGAGGACTTCGCCCGGTGGTGGCCGTCTGCAATGTAGAGGTCGGGGATTCTGGAAAACGACTCCTCTATCCGGTTCAGGGCGGCCTCGTCCCTGATGGTGAAGACCTCATGAACGGAACCATGGCCGTTCTTCACCACGCAGTCCGGGGTCGAGCCCGGCGGAAAAAGGGCGTCAAGGTAGGCGTACAGGTCCTCGTGGTCAGGGTAGAGGAGGACCACCTGCCCGTTGTGCGAACGCACCTCCCCGATATGGCGTGTCCTGTCCTCCTCCTTGTCATACCGGGTCAGTTCGTGACGCCTGATATGGTTCTCCCGGTAATCGGCGGCATCCACGCAACAGCAAAGGCCGCAGAACCGTTCGTCTCCTGAATTAACGCGGTAGAGGTACATGAACGGCTTCTCTTCCCGGAAGAGGACCCCGTTGTCCTGCATCGCCTGGAACTCCTCCCGCGCACGCGCGTACACCCGGTCGTCCTGGGGCGGAATATCCGGAAGGAGGGCGTCAGAACGGCTCACCCGCAGGAAGCTCAGAGGGTTTGACGCTATCGCCTCCTCTGCCTCGCCCGTCGTCACGACATCATAAGGAACGGCCGCTACCGCCCCGGCGAGGTCGCTTTTTGGACGAACTGCGGCAAATCGGTGTACATGTACCATGGCTGGAAGCGGCTCCTGTCCATGATCCTTTTTCACTGACACTATATTAGTCCAGTGACAAATGTGAAAGGGACAACCACGATGGACGGGATCACGATCAGACGGGCGCGGAGGTCAGACCTTCCCGCGGTTGCAGCCATCGAGAGCCAGTCATTCGCTGACCCGTGGACCCCTGAAGTGCTCGAAGAGACGCTCGAATACTTTCCTGAAACCTTTTTCATCGCCCAGGCCGGGATCCGCCTCGCAGGATTCCTGATCGGGGGGATCGAGGACACGGGGGAGCTGGTATACGGCCATATCTGCAACTTCGCAGTTGACAATGCCTACCGGAGGCTTGGGATCGGCTCGGCGCTCCTGTCCCGGGTCGAGCACCAGTTCATGGTCATGCTCGCTTCAGGCGTCCAGCTCGAGGTCAGGGCTTCGAACACGGTTGCACAGGCCTTCTACCAGCGGCTCGGTTATCGTCAGGTCTTCACCATTGACCAGTATTACTCAAATGGCGAAGACGCCCACGTCATGATGAAGTGGTTCCGTTTCTAACGCTGCCCCCGCCCGAGTTCCTTGTGTGCCCGGGCGAGGTGCCCTGCTGCAAGGGCCGAGACAAGGGACAGTTCGCCGGCAAGGACCCCTGCTGCAACGATCTCGGCGAAAGCCCGTGCATGGGAACCTGGCGGGTCCCCGCCACCTGAAACCCCGAGGAGCCGCAGGCACTCGGACTGTGTCGGGAGCCCCGTCCCTCCGCCCACCGTCCCGGCAGGGAGTGCCGGCAGGGTGACGGCGACGTATACCCCTCCGTCAGCAAGGTCGACCGTGGTGATGCAGCTGCTCCCCTCGACCACGTGGGCAGGGTCCTGGCCGCAAGCGATGAAAACCGCGGCGATGACATTAGCCGCGTGGGCGTTGAAGCCGAGCGACCCTGCACGGGCCGACCCGACGAGGTTTTTCCGCTGGTTTACTTCTGCAAGCGCCGTTGCAGAGGTCTTGAGCACGTCATGGATAAGGGCGTCCGGGAGGAATACCCCGGCAGCGACCGTCCTGCCCCGTCCGAGGACGACGTTCACTGCGGCCGGTTTCTTGTCAGTGCAGAGGTTGCTCGAAAGTGCTACAAGTCTTGCTCCGGTCCTTTCCATGATCAGGGCTGAGACCCGCTCGCTCGCGATCGTGACCATGTTCATGCCCATTGCGTCCTTTGAGTCGAATGCAAGCCTGACATACAGGCTGGTCCCGGCGACACTGGTCATGACCCCGGTCAGCCTGCCGTGGGAGGTGGTTGACTCGGCAGCTTCCCGTATTGCCTCATTGTTTGCGGCAATCCAGTCCGCCACCACCTTTGCATGGACGACGCTGTCCGTGGCAAAGACCGGCGCCCGGGTCATGGCGTCCTGAAATATCCTCGTTTCAGCTCCGCCTGCCCTGGAAATGGCTGAACACCCCCGGTTTACGGATGCCACGAGGGCACCCTCGGTCGTGGCGAGGGGGAGGTAGTACTCACCGGCTGCATACTCTCCCCTGATGTGGAGGGGCCCGGCGACTCCGACCGGGACCTGGACCATGCCTATCATGTTTTCACAGTTCTTCCGTGCAGCAGCATCGAAAGGGAGGGTGGAGGACCCTATTGAGGGAAGGGGTGTCCCGGTGATGTCCTCGATGTAACGGCGCCGGAGCGTGACCGCCTCGGCAGGGGGAAGTTCCTTCTCGAGGGCGTACAGTTTAAGCGACCCGTTTTTTAGCCTCTCAAGATAATCATCCATAGCAGATCAATATACGACGGCAGACCAGATAGAAGGTGCGTCAGGCGTGGAAACGGTGGGTTGGGGTGTACGGGTCGCAGCGGGATGTGCCGAGGAAGCCAGGAGGAAGCTCCGGGACGCCGGGGTCCTCGACACCTCGGCGAGGCCGGTCCGTGACGGTGGGGACATCATCTTCCCGGTAGTTGAAGAAGTCCCGGGATCCGAACGACACCTGTTTTCCCGGCGACCCCCGCGGGAAGACCTCCCGAGGCATGAGCTCGTGGGCGGGATCGCCCTCCTGCATGAGGATTCCCCTGAAAAAGCCGGGCTTCTCCTCAGGTCAAGGCCATCGATCCATACTGTCCTGTTCCCTGAAAGTGAGGTAAGCGGGACGCTCCGTACCCGCACATTCAGGGTGCTTGCGGGGAGACCGGTGACCTTTACCATGGTCACCGAATACCACCACATTTTCGAAGTTGATCTTTCCAAGGCCTATTTTTCAGCCCGCCTCGCCACGGAGCGTCAGAGGCTCGCGGCTGAAGTCAGGAGCGGTGACCGGGTGCTTGACATGTTCGCCGGTGTCGGCCCGTTTGCGGTGTGTCTGTCAGAAAAAGCTGCAATCGTGGTCGCTTCAGACCTGAACCCCGCTGCGGTGTCCCTCATGCGGAGGAACTGTGCTGCGAACCGCGTCCGGAACGTAGTTCCGTTCCTCGCCGATGCAGACCATCTCCCCCACCTCCTCCCACGCATTTTCGACAGGGTGGTCATGAACCTCCCCCTCGATTCCCGCCGGTTCATCCCCGCGGCGTTGTCCCTGTGCAGGGAAGGGGGCACGATATATTGGTACGTACTCCAGTCTGAAGAGCACGAGTTCATCCCGGCCTTAATGGACCTGCCGGCGGCGTCGGTCAGAGAACGGTTCGTCAGGTCGTATTCTCCAGGAAAACACCATGCGGTCTATGAGATCGTCGTGGGACCGGGTTGACCCGGGGGTGGCAATAGACCTCCCGGGTCAGTGCCTGTTGTCAAATCCACTAAAAACAAAAAATCCCGGTTCAGACCGGGATACGAGTATCAGCGCTGGGAGGAGGTTACAGGGGGACGAACTTCGTCCCGTAGTGGATAGGCCCGCTCTCGCCATCTGCGCCCATCCGCCTGAACACTGACTTCACTTTCATGCCGATAGACACCGCATCAGGGTCACAGGCGAGTGGCGCTGTGAGCCTCGGTCCCTCGTCAAGCTGGACGATAGCGAGGGGGTATGGGGCCAGGTAATCATACTGGTCGTTCCCATTGTGGATAACCGTCCAGGTGACAACGGTCCCGGTCCCTGAGAACCGGTGAATCTCGATCTTTCCGTCCCTGCGACAGTCTGGACAGAAGGTACGCGGCGGGTAGAAATGCCTCCCGCAGGTCGCGCACCTGGTCCCTTCAAGGTTGTACCGCTGGGGGATCTTTCTCCAGAAACGTGCGACTGACATCTTCCTTCACACTCCGAATATGTGGACCGCGACCGTGGCGCCGGTCCCACCGACGTTGTGGGTCATACCGTACCGTGCACCGTCGATCTGACGCTTACCCGCCTCGCCGCGGAGCTGCTGGACAGCCTCGCAGACCTGTTTGATCCCGGTCGCGCCGACCGGGTGGCCGCAAGCCTTCAGTCCACCACTCGTGTTGACAGGGATTTTACCGCCGATTGCCGTCTGGCCGTCCTCGGTCAGTCTTCCCGCCTCGCCCTTCCTGCAGAACCCGAGGTCCTCGATGGCACATATCTCGGCGATCGAGAAGCAGTCGTGGACCTCGACGAACTGGATGTCGTCGTGCGAGAGCTTTGCCATCCCGAATGCCCGCTTTCCCGCGGCGACCGTCGCGTCAAGAGTCGAGATGTCACGGCGGTCGTGCAAAGATATCGTGTCGCTGGCCTGTGCTGTTGCCAGGACTTTCACCGGGGTGTCGGTAAATTCCCGTGCCCGTTCAAGAGGGGCGACGATGACCGCGGCGGCACCGTCGGTGATCGGTGAGCAGTCAAACAGGCGGAGTGGATCCGCGACCATCGTCGACTTCAACACCGTATCAAGGGTGATCTCGGACTGGAACTGTGCAATCGGGTTACGCGCTCCGTTGTAGTGGTTCTTGACCGGGACCATGGCAAGCTGCTCCCGGGTCAGGGAGTAGCGGTGCATGTAATCACGGGCTATCATGGCGTACAGGCCTGGGAAGGTAGCTCCCATGAAACCCTCCCATTCACGGTCAGCTGCACCCGTAAGGGCATCGGTACTCGCACCGGGCTCGACGTCCGTCATTTTCTCGACCCCGGCCGCGACCACGATATCCTCGTATCCGCTGGCGACCGAAAGGACCGCCTGGCGGAATGCGAGGCCTCCGGAGGAGCACGCCGCTTCGACCCGCGTTGAAGGAATGTGATGCGTTGCCATGCCCGCGTAATCTGCGATGAGTGCACCGATATGTTCCTGCTCGATAAATCGCCCGGCGCTCATGTTGCCGACGTACATCGCGTTGATCTGCTCCCCTGCCAGGTTTGCGTCCTCAAGGGCTTTCGCCCCTGCCTCGATGAAGAGGTCCCGGAAAGATGACTCCCACTTTTCACCGAAATGGGTGCACCCTATGCCAATCACTGCAACGTCTCTCATTACTGCATCACGATTTTTCCCTTATGTCTCGCATACTGCG
>CASGHA010000191.1 GCA_949319355.1 uncultured Methanospirillaceae archaeon
ACGTGACGTGCGTCGTTTCAGGTCGACATATATGGCGAATCAGAATCGTACCATTGTAATCGATGATGCATATCCCTTCTTGGGCTGTTTTCTCCATTTGACGCGGTTGACTTTCAGCCAGGCGCAACAACGTGTCAAAGAACTCTTTCGGATTGTCCCGGTGAATGAGTAAAACAGGCGCTATTTCCTGAAGATGGCATAGAAGTAGGTAGGAAAAGAGGGGAGGAGGATTGTTAGGGTCTTGTTACTCTACCTGGCACCCGGGCAACTGAATACCATTTATCCCTTTTTTTCAGGGATACAATTACAGGGAACTCCCGTGATCCTTTTTGGGTGGGTGTAGATCACCATTTTTGTCGACCTGACAAAACCGATTACGGTCAGACCTTTTTTTTCTGCAATTTCAAGAGCGAATGTGGTCGTCGCCCCGCGGGAGACTATAACCGGGATGTTCACGACGAGGCATTTCCTTACCATCTCTGATGATATCCGTCCTGAAATGATGATGTATGACCTTGACAAGTCCATTTTTTTAAGAAGGGCCGAGCCGACAACCTTGTCGAGGGCATTATGCCGGCCGATGTCCTCGACGACCGCAGCCAGCTCTCCATCGATAATAAGACCGACAACATGGATCCCTCCCGTCTTTACATGGAGTTCCGATTCGAGGGCGACCTTGACCATTGCCGGTATCTCATCCCGGGGAATACAGAGGTCGGACTGGATTTCCGGAAGTGCTGAAAAGTCCAGGAAAGAGCCTGAACCGCCACATCCTGAAAGAACGGTTTTTTTTGGGCCCAGAGTCGAAACCAGGTCTTTTGTGATCACCCTGACATCAGCGTCGCGGACCTGCAGGGACTCGATATCATCAGGTGACCGGATAATCCTCTCAGTATAAAGGTACCCTGTCACAAATTCCTCAATCATCGACGGGCTCGTCACTGCGGTCAGGACAGCCCTTCCGTTCACAAACAGGGAAAGGGGTTTTTCCACGATGACCTCGTGCATACCACACCCGGCCTGTTCACCGTTCACCTTGATACAGGGAATCTCCTGATACATGCTACGACACCTTCGATATCCGGTTTACCGTATCCAAAAACGCATCGACGTCTTCTGACGAATTATAGCAGCCGATGCTCGCCCTGACCGTTCCCCCGGGCAGGCCCAGATAATTCATGAGCGGCCCGCAACAGTGGTGACCTGACCGGACCATGATATCTGCCTCATCTGAAAGGAGGAACGCAACATCATGGGGTTTCAAAGCCCCTACATTGAATGATACCACTCCCGTGCGATCAGCTAGGTCTGCACCGAGGACCTGGACCGCCGGGATATCCCGGAGTCCGTCAAGCAGCTGCCCGGTAAGTGCAGCCTCGTGCTCCATTATCGAACGTACACCGATGGACTCGATGTATTCCACGGCACGACCGAGCCCTATGAACCCGGAAACATTTGGCGTGCCGGCCTCATACCGCTCGTACCCCCCGGCGAGGACGTACCCCTCCGACGTCACGGTTTCGACAGCCCCACCTCCCACGAGGAGTGGCTCGGACAGGGGCTCTTTCATCCATAGTACACCTGTACCGGTCGGTCCGAGCATCTTGTGACCCGAAAAACAGAAGAAGTCACACCCGGTCGAGGCCAGGTCAACAGCAAGGTGGGGCACGGCCTGGGCGCCGTCAAGAAGGAATAATGCACCGTGTTTCCTGCAGGCTTGTGATATTTCCCTAACCGGAGTGACTGCTCCGGTAACATTCGAAACCCATGTCAGGGCGACGAGTTTCGCCCCTTCCCTGACCGCTTCGATGACCCTGTCCGGGTCAAGGTTCCCGTCAGGTGTCGGTGGGACGAGAGTAAGGGTGATCCCCGCCTGTTCCTTCAGGCGCATCCAGGGAAGGAGGTTCGAGTGGTGCTCAAGGAGACTTGAGACCACCGTGTCCCCCTTCGAAAAAGGGATTCCCGTTGCAACAGCCTGGATCGCCTCTGTAGTATTCTTGGTGAATGCAATGAGTCCTTCTCCGCCCCCGATGAACCGGGAAACCCTGCGGTGAGCGTCCCAGTATTTCTGGGAGGCGACCTGGGACAGCCGGTGAATCCCCCTCCCCACATTTGCCCGGTAATGAAGTTCGAACTCGAGCATGGCATTAAGGACCGGCATCGGGGAGAGGCTGGTCGCTGCACTGTCGAGATAGATACATTCCTGGAGCAGCGGAAAATCCGACCTTATGCTCTTGATGTCCATGAAGACACCCTTAAAGTATGTACTCAGACGCCTTAATCCCGTGGGGTATCTGCCATTGAAGGCTGCCCGCCTAATAGCATGAGCTTTACTTCATTTCCATCCTTCCTTGCAGGTAAATTTGTTTGCCCTGATAAATTTCATGAAAAATTGCCGTTTAGTAAGGTTATAAAAATTGTCAGGTTCCTCGGTCATGAACTTCCATGACTGACCCATTCCAGTAGGAACTGATCCAAGGGCCAGAGAACCTGGCGCTATTCACTCTCATTGCCTGGTTCGCAGTTTTTTCCTAGCCCTTGGCTTACCGAGGAAAATGGTCTGGTATGGAGTTATCTTACCAGGAATGAGGAGTTGCGTGTTAATTGAATTATTACCAGTTATCAGCATAGTTTACTAAAATATATTTACTTTAGTGATCAAACAGCCCTAAGTGAATTTGTATGGACCTCAACAACATTGACATGAAACAGGTACGGGACTATAAGGCGGAAATTGA
>CASGHA010000192.1 GCA_949319355.1 uncultured Methanospirillaceae archaeon
CATTTTTACCGGTTATAATATATCGCATATGGTTCCCGCATGCATTGCAGGTCGCAATGACTTTCCCACGGTGAACCCGTGTGATTAGATTTGAACCAGGTACCAGAAAAGCATGGCACCTGTGACAATATCTTCTCCGCAGCTCGCGGTCAATTCTGACACGCTGTTTCATGGAAATCGTCCTGGCCCGCAGAACATAGAGATCTGAGAGGGCGGGATCTTCATGATAGACCGCATCCGCGCAATCAAAAAGGATGGCAATCCTTTCCCTGGCAATTTTCCTGGCAGCTGCAGGCTGTTTTCGTTTCATCGGTGATCGGGCCTCATTGGTACGGGGATAAAAGATTACCTGACACGGACCCTTCTGCCCGTAACTTCAAGACGTCCATCGCAGAACAGGGCAACCGCCTCGACAAGGCAGTCGTGTTCTTCCCTGAGTATCCTTTCAGAGAGGGTCTCCTCGTCATCATCCTCTCCGACCGGGACACAACGTTGGGCAATGATAGGTCCTGAATCCATCTCATGGGTTACGAAATGAACGGTACAGCCCGCTACCTTCACCCCGTATTCAAGAGCCTGCCTCTGCGCATGGAGTCCGGGAAAACATGGGAGGAGTGCAGGATGTATGTTGATCATCCGGTCTGAAAAAGCAGCGACGATCGGTTCGCCAAGGAGCCGCATATACCCGGCAAGGATAATAAGATCGGCACCGGCGTCCTGAATTTCCCTGAAAAGAGCACTTTCATACGCGGTACGGTCCTGAAACACCAGATAGTCCAGGACGGATACAGGTATGCCCTCTTTCCTCGCCCTGTCGATGGCATATGCGCCCGGGTTGTCGGTGATGAGACGGACAATCGATGCATGTATGCGTCCGTCAGCTACGCCATCTATCAGGGCCTGGAAGTTGGATCCTCTCCCTGATGCCAGGACAACCATCCGGGGTACCTGGACAGGTGAGGGTTGCGGGGGCCTCATTCGCTTTCTCCCTTTTTCCTTTCGTCAAGGATCAGCTTTACTTTCAGGATCCGGTGCCCTCTCATCTGGATAACGACCAGGGTAATGCCACGGTCTTCGAGTGTCACGCTTTCCCCAAGATGGGGAATGTGTCCTAAACGGTCGATTAAAAGGCCTCCGACTGTCTCGTACGACTCCTCGACGGGCAGGTCGAGATTCAGTTCAGAGTTCAGGTCTTCGACCCACATGCTCGAGTCAACGGCATAGACTCCTTCGCTGATCTGCTGGAAGTCCTGTTCCTCCATATCAAATTCATCAAGGATGTCCCCGACCAGCTCCTCGAGGATGTCCTCCACGGTGACAATCCCTACAAAACTACTGTACTCGTCAAGGACAACCGCCATCTGGGTCTTCCTGACCTGCAGTTCCTTGAGGAGGTCATCAATCTTCTTGGTATCAGGTACGAAAAAGGGGTCGTAGATGAGGTCTTTGATGGAGGTATCCTTCTTCTTAAGGAGGAGGACAGAAAAAACATCCTTGACATTCAGGATTCCTATTATGTTGTCGATATGGTCATGGTAGACCGGGATCCTTGAAAAACCGGTCTCGTTAAAGATATGCTGGGCGCTTTCGACGGTATTGGTGTCCTCCATGAGGCTGACATCAACACGGGGGGTCATGATCTCCCTGACCTGGGTATCCCCGAACTCGAGGACGCTGTAGAGCATCTTCTTTTCTTCTTCCTCTATCGTACCCTCCTCTTTTCCGACATCGATCCATTCCTTTATCTCCTGCTCGGTAACGAACGGGCCCGTGTGTTCCCTGCCTGCTGAAAAATGGCTGCGGACTACCTCAATTCCCCAAATTATAGGCGACACAATGCGGGAGAGGAAGAGGATAATGGGAGATACCCAGAGGGCAAACTGTTCAGTTGCCCGAGTCGCATACATTTTAGGACCTATCTCACCGAATATGAGGAGGATTATGGTGACGATACCTGTTGCAATGCCCACCCCCCAGTCTCCATAGAGACCTATGGCAATTGCAGTCGCTATCGCCGCTGCAGCGATATTGACAATATTGTTTCCGATGAGAATGGTTATCAGGATGCGGTCAGGATTTTCTTTCAGTGCTGCAAGTGCGGCCGCACCTTTTTTACGCTCATTAACAAGCGTTCTGACCTTGGCCCGGGTTATCGAGATAAGAGCGACCTCTGAACTTGAGAAAAAAGCAGAGCAGACGATACAGAACAAAAAAAGCGCGACCAGGGTGTAATCAATCATGGGCATTCACGACGCAGCCTGCAAACAGTCCATACCGGCCATTAAGATGCGTCTCTTTCATACCTGTATGAAGAGCAGAAAGATAAAATTAGCGTCTTTACCCAGTGCTTGCAAAGATATCCCTGAAAAAAGAGCACTCTCTTCTTACTACCTCGATTTTCTCCCGCGGGGTAAATGTTCGGGAAAAATTCCGGTCCTCTATCTCAAGCGTCATGACTCCGGAGTAACCCTGGTCAAGAAGAGATTGGATCAAGGGGACTATTTCAGGTGAAGTGCTTGGCAGACAGTGGTTGCTCCCGCCAGGTCCGGGGACAGAGAGGTGTACGTTAACAAGGCGATCTCCGCAAAGCTCGGCATAAGATAGAGATTCTTCGACCGAGAGGCTCATGGCATGGGAGACATCAAAGGTGAAGCCCAGCCATGGTTCCCTGTCTAGGACCTCCCTGACTTCCTCAGGTCTGGACATTAGTGCGTTCACCTTTGGCTCCATGTTCTCTATTGCCACCCTGACCTCCGAATCTTTGGAAATCAGCCGCATGATATCAATGAAATGATCAAACCGCTCGTAGTCTGCATTGCTGGGGGGTCGTTTGGCGGTCCTCCTCCCGGGATGGATTGTATAGAGACAAGCCCCGGCTTTTTTGGCGATTTCAAAACACTCAGTTGCGTACAGTACAGTGGCTTCGGCTACTCTCGGGTTTATTGAACAGGGGTTGAGGTCAAGGACGGGCATGTGGCAGGTGATAGGAGAAAAAAAGGGATATGTATCAAGACATGCGGCTAGGTCCTGAAAGGGCATGCCTTTTAACCAGAAACGGGGGGTCTCAAACCAGAATTCAATGGTATCGAGTCCTGATGCATGACAAAAAGAGAATATTTCCGAAAGTTCGTATTCATGGAAAAACATTGTGGAAAGGCTGAGCCGAATCATACGATTCTTCATAGGATCGCGTAACATCATAGAAGTATATGGGGCGGGACGAACCAAGCACCCTTGACCAGTGGTGTGTCAGGGGAGACACGGTATGGACTGTTTCCCAGGTCAATGAAAGAATCAGGGACCTCCTTGAAGGTTCTGCCGACCTGCAAAGCCTCTGGGTCAGGGGAGAGGTCAGTAACCTCAAACGTTCAAGCACAGGTCATTATTATTTCAATCTTATCGAAAAAAACCAGGGAGCCTCCTCCCTTTTAAGCTGTGTCATATGGGCTTCCGTGGCCCGGAGCATCCGGTTTGACCTCCGTGAGGGCGATGTAACCGAGGTTTCGGGAAGCATCGATGTCTATACTCCCGGCGGACGTTATTCCCTGCAGGTTGCCAGGACGAAAAAAACGGGGGAAGGAGACAGGTTTCTCCTCCTTGAACGATGGCGGAGGGAATTATGTGAAGCAGGCTTCTTTTCCCCGGAACGTAAACGCCAGCTTCCCAGGTACCCGGTGAAGATAGGTGTCGTCACCTCTGAAACGGGAGCGGTCATCCATGACATCACCAATGTGATTCGTGGTCGTTTCGGAGCTCATATCGTCCTTGCCCCTACACCGGTGCAGGGTGAAACAGCTCATGCGGAGATAGCGCGGGCACTGGAGCGTGTGGCTGCAGAGGGCGTCGACCTGGTTATTATCGCACGCGGGGGAGGAAGCGCGGATGATCTCTTTCCGTTCAACAACCCCGAGGTTGTCATGGCAGTGGCCAGGTGTCCGGTTCCGGTCATCAGTGCCGTTGGCCACGAGGTGGATATCACGTTTTGCGACCTTGCCGCAGATATCCGCGCTTCCACGCCGTCTCATGCAGCTGAACTGGCGGTTCCGGACAGCAATGCCGAACTTCAGTCAATACGCGACCAGGCAACAAGGATCCGACTTGGACTCAGGCGGAAGATGGAGTACCTCTATGAAGAGGTTTCACGTATGAGGGACCCGTTTTCACAACGGAGGTTATTGGGAAGGATAACTGATGGACGTGAACTGCACACGGATCTGGCCGGCCGTATGGAGCGAGCAATAAGCAACAGGATCAAGGGAGAGCAGAAAGCTATCGGCCACCTGAAGATGACTCTCTCTGCAAGCCATCCCGTCCTGCGTTTCACTCAGGCTCTCGCTGACCGGCGGGAACAACTGGTTCAGGCGGGACAAAGGATTAAAAGGGCGGCGCTGAACCGGGTGCGGTCCGAAAAACTGCAGATTTTAAGCATGAGAACGATACTGACAGCCAAAAATCCCCTCGACCTTATGAAAAGCGGTTATTCCATAGTTTTTTCAGAAGGGAATATCATAACCTCGTCAAAACAACTGGTCCAGGGAGCTGTGATAACAGTACGCTGGGCCGACGGTTCGGCAGACGCCACGGTCAGGAGTGTAAATCCAAATGAAAACGTATGAGGAACTCATCACCGAGTTGAAAGGTATTGTCGCCAGGATCGAGGAAGGGGAAATAAGCCTTGATGAGAGCATTGCACTGTACGAACAGGGGATGATTATTATTAAGCAATGCGAGCAACTCCTGAACGAAGCGGAAGTAAAGATTACTACTCTCACCAGAAACTAGTGATATACTGCCCAAAAAAAGAAAAAACCTATTTCTGCCTGAACAGGATTGCAGAAACTGCCTGTTTGGGTATACCCTCGATGATTCTGTCTCCCATTCCCTTCCGGACTGGAGATGATTGTCCAGTTACGGTACTTCCTGGACTTGAGTCCGGAGACCTGACCGTTGCATCATACCCCTCAAGCCGAAGATACCCCGCGGAGTCCTTACAGCTCCCTGCACACAGGAGATTCTCGTCGAGGACAATCACATATGTGCCAGATGGGATGAGCCTGCCGGGATTTGATTCACCGTAGCACACTCCCTGGCAGGACCCCTCATCATTGCATTCTCCCCTGGTAAACTCTCCGGTTAAAACCAGGCGCTCTCCTGACCAGATACTGTACCGGAGGGGTTTCATACGGTCTCCAAAGTTGATCCTCGTCTGGAGCCGTGTCACGTAGACGTCCTTTCCAAGTGAAAATGTCAGGTTCTGAGTCATATCTGAGCAGCAGGAGCAGGCGGATGCATTCATTGCACTATTGCTGAACAGGACGATCGGCTGGGGCGCAGGCTGAGGCAGGGGCGGTGATGCGAAGAAACCGGTCAGACTGACTCCGCCTGATCCGGCACATGCTTCGCAGATTCCTGAACGGTTCGTTACCAGGGTGTATTCACCAGGCTCCATGAACCTTCCCAGGGTCCCTGTCGCATTGCATATCCCCGGGCATGTCAATGATGCGGTGCAGTTGGCTTTTTCAAGGATCCCTGTCATGAACGGGACGTTGTTACGATAGAGGACATATCCGACGGACTCAGTCCGGTCAGGCCATTTGTACTTCGTGGTGATACTCGTGCCATATGACTCGCGGGAAATGGTGAATGTCACATTCCGGGTGGTATTGTCGCAACCGCAGCAATCTTCTTCACGGTCGATAATCACCCTGCCCGTCGGGACCACCGTGGGGATTGTTGTGGACGCACTGGTCGGCAGCGTTGTGGCATCCGTCACAGGGGTTTCCAGCGGAGTGACAGGAATAGTTGGCGTTGGAGACTTTGTCGGAGTACCGAATGGCGTTACCGTTACCGTAGGGGTTGCTGTGACGGTTGGGGTTTTCGTTGGAGTTACCGTCTGAGTCGGGGTCTCGAATGGAGTGACCGTTACCACAGGTGTCGTAGTGGTAGTTGGAGTCATCGTCGGAGTTACCGTCTGAGTCGGAGTCTCATACGGCGTTACCGTGACCGTCGGAGTCACCGTGACTGTGGGCGTTTCCGTGGGAGTTGCCGTCTGAGTCGGAGTCTCATATGGTGTAACCGTGACCGTCGTAGTTTTTGTCGGTTTCACCGTCTTCGTGGGCTCTGGCGTCTCCGTCGGCTTCGGGGTCTTCGTCTCTTTCGGAGTCGGGGTCTCGAACGGCGTCTTCGTCGGCTCTGATGTCTTTGTCGGTTTCACCGTCTTCGTGGGCTCTGGCGTCTCCGTCGGCTTCGGGGTCTTCGTCTCTTTCGGAGTCGGGGTCTCGAACGGCGTCTTCGTCGGCTCTGATGTCTTTGTCGGTT
>CASGHA010000193.1 GCA_949319355.1 uncultured Methanospirillaceae archaeon
CATCGATCGGATTCGCAAATCCCTTGGTGCGGTAGGGTGGGCCGCAAAATGGGCAAGGGAACATGGTCCCGGGCTTTCCTACCAGGCACGAAAGGCGGATGACCCGACAGTAATCAGGAAACGGGCGGTGGCACGTCTTGCATCAGTGGTCCACCAGGTGGGCCCCGACCTGTTGTTCCTGAATGAAGTCCGTAACGTTCTGAGGAAGCTCCCCCATGTCGGTGAACATTTCACCGTTGTTGTAGCAGGTTTCCCGAACGTCGGGAAGTCCTCTTTTATCAGAAGAGTTTCGAGCGCCGAGCCTGAAGTTGCGTCTTATCCCTTCACCACCAAGGGGATCATTGTCGGCCACAGGGAAACCCCTCAGGGCAGGGTCCAGTTCATCGATACACCCGGGATCCTTGAGCGACCGCCTGAGAAACGAAATCCCGTCGAAAAACAGGCGGTTTCAGCGATGCTCCATGTGGCCGATGCCATCCTCTTCATCGTTGACCCGAGTGCCCATTGCGGGTACCCGCTGGATGATCAGCTGCGTCTTTTAAAGGAAATTGAGGGAATGGTAGATGTCCCGCTTGTTGTGGTCACCAACAAGTCCGATATCATGGTCCTTGACAATTACCCCGCGATGGCAACGGTAAGCGGAGATGGGGTAGAGGAGGTCCTCTTGAAGGTCCTCTCCTATCATGTCCCAGGATTAGAGAAGCAAAAAGGCGTATCCGACCAGAAAACCGAGGACCGCCCCCCCGTTTAAAGGAGGAAGCCCTGCCTGGGCAACCCCTTTCCTGACAAAATGCATGAGCACGGCAAGACCCGCTAATGAGCCGAGCATGGCTCCGAGTGCAGGGAGTCCGATGGGGAAGCTCCCTGAAACGGGGATAAATACTTCTGCCGATACGACAAGGATGGCGGGCATGATCAGATCACCCATGCCCATGACATAGGCGGCTCTCTCCCCCTCACCTGAAGAAATGTCCCTTACACCTTCCTGAATGAATGAATATCCTCTTTTCTTTGGAATGACGAAAAGAATGGGCATTTTCGATTCAAGTACACCTTCTGCGAGAGCTATCATGTGGCGTGTCCGGTATACTGCTATGGCGTCGTACACCGCGAGGATTATGAGGAGGATCAGCACCGGTACGATACCGAGTGAGATGCCGAAGATAGCAGCAACCCCGGCAGCCAGGAGTATCCCGAGGGTATTGATCACATACCACTCCGGGAAGGCATACAACACGTACGTCCCGGTGATTGCAAGCAGGACCGAGACCGCGGTCAGCCATGGCTCGGGGAGGCCCAGAGTGAAAAGAATGGCACTAAAAACATAACAGAATGTTAGAAAGAGGGAAATCCAGATAAGTGCCGCAAATACCCTTTTAAAACCCCTTCTGATGAGGACAAGCATGACAACCGTGAACACGATAAGGATCCCGAAGAAAATCACGGGATTGGAGAGTGATTCGGGGTCAGAAAAAGCGGCTATCCCTGCCGTCTGTACCGGGATGGATAGAACGAGTGCAAGGATTTCCACGATAAGAAGCATGAAGGCCATCGCGGCAAGGGGTATGTATTCTTTCATGGACATGGAACACCGGACAGGAGGGTCGTTACCTTAATAATTATAATTCCATTATCTAAAAGCATGAATCTCCGTTCCTTTGCAGCAAATGTGGTGCTGATAATCGTCATGGTTGCAGCAACCGTCCTTCTCATGCAGCAGATCTCACCGAATCCCCTTGTCGCGGTGTATGCCGGAGTACTTATGTTCGCCCTCGGGGCGCTCATCCTCTCGCTGTCGCTCAGGACTGAGAGGATTGAAAACCAGTTCATGGCCCGTGAGCGCATGGTCCGGGGCAACCTCGAGGACTTTGAGACCAGGATGACCCAGCGGTATGACCGGACCATGGCACGGATCGACGAGGTAATCACCGAGTTTTCAAAACGGGCATACCGTTAGGGAGGGCATCGGCGTGGGGGTTCCACTGCGTGACCTGCTCAAAGACTACCGCACCGTAACCGGGTGGGAAGACCTCCGGGGTATTGCTGCGGTGGACGCGTTCAATACCCTGTACCAGTTTCTCTCTATTATTCGTCAGCCGGACGGGACACCCCTCGTGGACGGGAGTGGGAGGGTTACGTCCCACCTGTCCGGGATCCTGTTCCGGAACATGAATTTCATCCAGAAAGGGATAAGGCCCGTCTATGTATACGACGGGAGGCCTCCGGAGTTCAAGGAAGGGACGATAGAAGAACGGAGAGTGGTCAGGGATACCGCCCGCGAACAGTGGCGTGAAGCACTTGAACGGGGAGATATCCAGGAAGCTGCGAAGCATGCACGTGCCTCGTCAAGGATCGATACCGGGGTTATCGATACTTCAAAACGGCTTCTTCGACTTATGGGAATCCCTTATATCGAAGCCCCGAGCGAGGGGGAAGCGCAGATCGCTCACATGGTCATGCAGGGGTCTGCACAATATGCGGTTTCCCAGGACTATGACACCCTCCTTTTCGGTACCCCTGTCCTGGTCAGGAATATGACAATAAGCGGAAAAAGGAAGCTTCATGGGCGCTTGATTACCGTCTCTCCAGAGAAAATACTTGCGGACAGGGTTTTCTCCGGGCTTTCGATCAGCCGCATGGACCTTATAAGAATAGGGATCCTCGTGGGGACGGATTTTAACGACGGTGTCCCTGGTATCGGCCCGAAACTTGGACTGCGGGCGGTCCGGGAAGGAAGGTTTGATGCGATCGTTTCGGAACGGATGCCGGATGTGGATGTACCGGACATCCTGGACTTTTTTGAACACCCCCCGGTGACTGACGATTACTCACTAGGATGGGAGGAGCCGGATACTGACGGGATCATCTCGATGCTCTGCGGGGAGTATGCATTTTCCGAGGAAAGGGTAAGAAAGGTCCTGGGTGCAGAGGTCACAGGGACCGGACAGAAAACCCTTTCATCCTGGTTCTAGGGGACGGCTTTTCGATTATTCATGGGAGCCTCTGCCAGGTGTACCAGAACCTCTGGATTGCGGTCAGGTGGCCGAAAATCCCGAAAAGGATCAGGAGCCATGCAATAAATGGCAGCCCTCCCGGTGTCAGTGCCAGGAGGATATCGGCCGCTCCTGCAAGCATGATAAGGACCAGCCTGTCCGCCCTCCCCAGGAGACCTCCATAGTATCTCCCCACACCAACCGCCTGGGACTGTGTGCCGAGATACGAGGACATGAGGACTCCGGTAAGGGCAAAGACCCCGATCTGCCATGATACAAATCCTCCGGCAAATATTCCGGTGATGATGAAAATATCTGAGTAACGGTCGATGACGTGGTCGAGAAAGTCCCCGCGTTTCGAGGCGGTGCCTGTCAGCCGGGCAAGGGACCCGTCAAGCGCGTCAAAGATTGCGTTGCAGGCGACCAGCAGGACTCCCATAAGTTCCTGCCTGAAATAGAACGCCACACCCGCCCCCATGGCAACGACCAGGGAGGCAACCGTCAGCATGGCGGGAGTAATACGGCAGCGTGCAACGAAGCGGACGACCGGCTCAATATATGGCATTACATGCGGACGGTACTGATCGAGGGTCATGGGCACCCGCTAATCCTGGAGATGAGCCAGTCTGACCAGTCGATACCCCCGGAAGAGGCCCCAACGGTCCCCTTGTAAAAATTCGCAATGATCTCTGACACCTCTTCAGGTGATCTGTCGGTGGTATCGATCTCAAGCACCCGTCCCTCGCCGCATTCTTCAATGGCCTCGATAAGGATGACGTCGATGGCTTCGGCTTCAGCGTTCTCAAGGACTTTTTTCTCTTCATACCCTCTCTTTCTCAACCGACCGCACAAGTTCTCCGGATTACAGCGGAGGACCACAACCTTGTCGCATGGGAGAAAATGGACAAGATGACCCTCAATAAAACCGTCAAAAACCTCGATGCTCGCAGCCCAGTTGTCAAGGTCAATAACCCGGGTGTCCCTGTCCCGGTCATATGAAGTTATGAAAGGGGTTGTCGTGGAAGATGCGCTGACAACGGTGTTTCCCCTCTCCCTGAGTACCCCGGCGATGGTCGATTTTCCCGTACCGGGCGTACCGGTTATGCCGATCATCATAATGCGTTTATTTCCCTGACAAACAGTTCATTCTCCCATGCGTCTCCGATGCTCACCCTGATATAATGATTGTCCATGCCGGTGAATGACGTACATGAGCGGACTATAATCCCCCGCTCTGCAAGCAACCCTGTCACTTCATCACCTGTCCTCGGGGATACATCGAAAAGGACGAAGTTCGCATCGGATGCGATATGAGGGTACCGGCAGGTGTCCATGATATACTGGCGCCACTTGTGGTTATGGCTCACGGTTTCCTGGAGATGGGCTGTGTCGGTCAATGCACCTGCAGCCGCAGCAGATGAGACCCGGTTGAGTGAATGTGGGGTTGCCGCACGACTGAAGAACGGCTCGAGCCACTCAGGGACCATGGCATACCCGACCCTGAGTCCGGCAAGGGAGTACGCCTTTGAAAAGGTCCGCCCGATGACAAGGTTATCATGTTTTTTCAGGAGCGGAAGGTAATCGTACGGAGAAAACTCCACGTAAGCATTGTCAAGGAACAATACCCCCTCCACAGCCCCGGCGATCTCATCGATCACGTCGGGCGGAGTCGCATTGCCGGTCGGGTTGTTGGGTGAGCAGAGAAAGGCGCATTTTGCACCCCTTGCATCCCGTAAAAAGGAGACCGGGTCGACGGAAAAGTCCTCCTTTCGTGGTGAGAGCCTGACATCCGCCGACTGAGCGAGCGCCGCAAGGCGGTAGAAGGAGAAGGTCGGTGAGGACACGACGACCAGGTCCCCTGGATCCACGAGGACCCGCATGAGGGTCTCGATGACCCCGTCCATACCCACACCCGTAACGAAATGATAATCGCCATGGGTTGCCCTGAGTGCTTCCACGAGGCCCCGCGTGGTCTCATCGGGGTACCTGTTCACCTCGGAGAGTGCCAGAACGCCCCGTGCAATGGCAGCGGGTGAGGGAGGTTTCGGGTTTTCGTTGCTTGCCAGGCGTGCTACACGCGGGAGACCATATCTTGCCGCGAGATCGGATGCCGAACGTGCATAGACATACCCGCCTGTCTTAAAGCAGGACCTCACCAAGTGCTCCATTGATAACCCCGGCAGCGCGGTCGATCTCATCGTCCCTGATGACAAGCGGTGGCACGAGCCTGATGTTGCCGTCCGCCGCACAGTTAATCAGCACCCCGTTCTGCTGGCATGCCGATGCCACCCGTGCGCATACCTCGCCAACGGTCAACCCGATCATGAGCCCGCTGTGACGTGGGTTGTAATCACTCAGAAGTCCTGCAAAACGATCTCCTTTACGGGAGACCTCAGGCAGGATCTCTTCAATGACCTCCATTGTTGCAAGCGCCGCAGCACAGGCCAGTGGTCCGCCTGCGAATGTTGAGCCGTGTTCACTCTTTTTAAAGGCAAGGTCCTCTCGGGCGACAAGCGCTCCCATGGGGAAACCGCTTGCAATTCCTTTTGCGAGGGTCACGATGTCAGGCTTCACCCGGCTCTTCTGGATGGCAAGCCATGTGCCTGTACGCCCCATACCGGTCTGGACTTCATCGACGATCATGAGTGCTCCGGTCTCGTCGCACCGCTCCCTGATAGCCCTGAAATATTCTGCTGGAGGGATGATGACTCCGGCCTCTCCCTGGATTGGTTCCACGAAGACTCCGGCGGTCTGGTCCGTTACCGCCTTCATCATCGCGTCCGTATCACCGTATTCGGTGAAGGTGCACGATGGTTCGAGGGGGAGGAACGGTTCCCTGATTGCAGGCTTGTGGGTAACGGCAAGGCTTCCCATGGTCCGGCCATGAAATCCATGGGTGAAGGCGACGAATGCTTTCCTTCCCGTGGCAACCCGGGCAAGTTTGATCGCCCCCTCGTTTGCCTCGGCCCCCGAGTTCGAGAGGAAGGCACGGGAAAGCCCGGTGATTTCAACCAGTTTTTGCGCACATTCTCCCTGGTGGGGTACGTAATACAGGTTGGAGCAGTGGATCAGATCATTTGCCTGCCTGCAGATCGCCTCCGTTACCCTTGGATGGCAGTGGCCAGTACTGCACACCGCGATACCTGCGACACAGTCCAGGTACTCATTTCCATCGGCGTCCCATACCATCGACCCCTTTCCCCGGGCTATCATAAGATCCCGTGAAAAGGCGGGCATATAATACCGGGAATCGAGTTCACGGTAATTATTATCACTCATTTTTTCCTCCGCATTCATTATTCATATTCGATCGTAGCCGGCGGTTTCGGGGTGATATCATACACCACCCTGGCCACCTCCGGGATCTCTGAGGTTATCCTGGAGGCAATCCTGCCGAGGACCTCGAACGGTATCTCCACCGGGTCGGCAGTCATCCCGTCCCGCGAATTGACTGCCCTTACCGAAACGATCCACCCGTGCACCCGGTTGTCTCCCTTGACCCCTGTACCCAGGCCTACAAGGGCTGCAAAACACTGCCAGGGCCTGTAACGCTCAACGAGCTCCTGCTCGGCTATCCAGTTTGCCTCGCGGACCACCGCGATATTCTCCCTGGTAACCTCTCCCACGACCCTGACGGCAAGTCCCGGCCCAGGAAAGGGCATCCTGTGCTGTAATTCTGCAGGCAGGCCGAGGGCGCCTGCCACTTCACGTACTTCGTCCTTGTAAAGGTCCCGTATCGGTTCGATGACCTTGGTGAACTCCATTGTCCCTGGCATGCCCCCGACGTTGTGATGGCTCTTGATTCCCCCCTCGCTCTCGATCCGGTCAGGGTATATGGTTCCCTGGAGGAGGTATTTTGCACTGGAACGCCGGGCTTCCCTCTCAAATACCCTGATAAAGCGTTCCCCTATGATCTTCCTCTTTTTTTCCGGGTCATTCACACCCGCGATGGCGTCCAGGAATTCATCGCCGGCATCCACGACATGGAGGTTGAAAGAACCGAATATCTCCTTTATCCGGTCAGTTTCCCCCTTCCTCATCAAACCTGTGTCCACATAGATGGGGACAAGCCGGTCTCCGATCGCCCTCGTGGCAAGTGCTGCGCAGACCGATGAGTCAACGCCCCCGGAGAGGGCTATGACGACCCGTTCGCTACCGGCCTCTTTTTTAATTTCTGCTGTTGCCTCACTGATGAACTTTGATGCATTAACCATCGAAGCACCACCTATACTCCTTTCCTCTGCTTGCGACACGCATCGACGAAACCGAGGAACGGGGGCGCCGGCCTGGTCGGCCTTGACCTGAACTCGGGGTGGAACTGTGTTGCCAGGAAGAACGGATGCCCTGGGATCTCACAGATCTCCATCCTGTTGTTCCAGGTCCCTGAAAAAACAAGACCTGCTGCCTCAAGCTGAGGAATGTAGTCAGGGTCCACTTCATATCGGTGCCGGTGCCGTTCCGAGATTTGTTCTCTCCCGTACAATGCCCATGCAAGCGTACCCTTTCTTACGGTTATCGGATACTCTCCGAGACGCATGGTCCCCCCAAGGTCGGTCACCCCCTCCTGCTCCGGGAGGATGGTGATGACATGCGTGCCCTCACCAAACTCCTTGCTGGTCGCGTCCGGGATCCCAAGAAGGTCGCGTGCGTATTCAGCGACGGCCATCTGGAATCCCAGACAGAGGCCGAGGAACGGAATTCCCTTTGTCCTTGCGGCGTGGATCGCTGCTATCTTTCCTTCAATTCCCCTGATCCCGAACCCGCCGGGTACCAGGACCCCGTCACAGTCATCCAGGTGGTGGGGTTCGAACTTCTCAGCGTCCAGCCAGATGATACTGACTTCCGTCGCCAATGACCGCCCTGCGTGCTTCAATGCCTCCTTGATCGAGAGGTATACGTCCTCTATACCGTACTTCGAAACAATCCCAACCTTTATCCGGCTGGTATATTCCCTGCTGACAATCTGGTACCATTCATCAGAGGCATCCCTGTGCGCGAGTCCAAGGTGCTCAGTCAGGACATCGGCAAGGCCCTCCTTCTCGAGCTCAAGCGGGACCTTGTAGGTATCGGGAGCTGTTGCCGCACTGATCACGGCACGTTCAGGCAGGTCGCAGAAGGCCGAGATCTTTTTCTTCGTATGTGCGCCTATAGGCATCCCGCTCCTCCCGACGATGATATCGGCATTGAGCCCAAGCTCCCTGAGATTCCTGACTGAGTGCTGGGTGGGCTTTGTCTTCATGTCCCCCATTGTGTCCTCGGGGATGAGGGTCACGTGGACAAGGACGGTTTCTGAACGAGGGAGTTCTCCCCGCATCTGTCTGACCGCCTCAAGAAACGGCATGCTTTCGATATCTCCCACCGTTCCCCCTACCTCGACCAGGCACATTTCAAATGGTCCGCCCTCCCCGGGGTCGGATTCGGCTGCGATCCGGATGGCCTCCTTGATCTCGTCCGTGATATGGGGAATGATCTGCACAGTCTGACCAAGATAATCTCCTCTCCGCTCCTTGTCGATCACCGACCGGTACACCTTCCCCGTGGTGATGTTGTGCGAGGACGTCAGGTCGATATCAAGGAATCGCTCGTAGTTGCCAAGGTCTAGGTCGACCTCGCCACCGTCCTTGAGGACAAACACTTCCCCGTGCTGGGCGGGGTTCATGGTTCCGGCATCGATATTCAGGTAAGGGTCGATCTTAACGGCAGTAACTCCGTATCCACGATTTTTCAGGATCCTGCCGATGGAAGCCGCGGTAATGCCCTTGCCAAGCCCGCTCATGACGCCACCGGTGATAAAAATATATTTCACGCCTGATGCCCCCTTGCTTGCGTATGAATATGCGCGAGGATCCCTTGTATTTGTATCCTTCTATGCTACGATACCTGGCGGCTGTTTTTCCTCTTTAATTTCATTGCTTTGAGACTGCAAAGACGCCTGATGAGATTGAGTGTGTCCTGCCTCCCGGCCCGTCGAGCACGTCCGCCTCTGCAAAAACAACCCGGCGGCCCCTTTTTATGACCCTGCCTTCTGCGTATATTTTTCCTTCCCGGGTCCCGGATAGAAACGAGGTGGACTCGGAGATTGTTGCAATTGTCTCTCCTGGTTCGAGGAGAGTATAGGCAGCGAGGGCCATTGCTTCGTCTGCAAGGGCGACAAACAAGCCTCCCTGCAGCCAGCCCTCTCCGTTCTTCATGCCCGGGCGGATCTCCATGCAAAGGAACGCCCTGCCTTCTCCATACTCGCTGACATCAATTCCCATTTCCCTGAAGAAAGGATTCGCGTCCCTTCCCAGGGACCTGATATCATCAAGGTATCCCATTCGTGATCAGCGTGGTATGGAAAAAGCATCTATCTTTCGCAGGGCCACATGGGAGATGATATTTTCAGTATCGAGCGAAAATATGAGTGAGCTATACGGAGAGGTCAACGAAAGACCGTCCGTTTGACAACCATGGATGCAGGACCGGGTGGGCGTCCGGATATCCGGGCAGAGGCACTTTCCCTGATGGAATCGGATGATTACGAGGGTGTTTTGGCGCTGTGCAGGAGTTCCCCCGGACCCGGCAGCGACCCGGCAATGGCCGCCCTCGAGGCAGCCGCGCTGTATCACCTTGGAAGGTTTCAGGAGGCCGTTTCTCATTTAAAGGACCTTGAAGGTAAGGGAGGGGCTTCTGCCGTGACGCACCTGTGGCTGGCACGATGCCTGGAACAGACCGGAAGTTCAGACACTGACCGGGAATATGCCCGTGCGGTGCTCTTCGACCCCGGGAACGAAACGGCGATCTCTTTCTACGCCAGGTACCGGCTGTCCCGTGGGGATATCCGGGGGTCTGCCGTCCTTGCCGGACGCCTCATGAGTTGTCCTGATCGGGATCTGATCCTCCGGATTATGGCTGGGCTTACCGGAATCGGTGACCCTGAGGGCGCGATTGAACTATATGGCCGGAACAGCAGGACGATCGGTGACTGCCATGAGTACATCGATGCCCTCAAAGCCGCCGGGAGGTTCGACGAGGCCGCAAAGGCTGCATCATCGGTGTACACCCGGACCGGTGATACCTGGTATCATTCAACCGCCATCACGGCACGGGTCCATGAAGATCCACACCGTGCAGTCACCGAGTTTTCCGATGCCCTTTCCCGGGACGGGGATCCCCGGCTGAAGGAGGGGTATATCAGGGCTCTGTGTGAGACCGGGGACTATGCGGCAGCCCTCAACGGTTACCAGGAGTGGTTCAGCCTCGCCCGGAACAGGACGTGCAGACGTCTTCTTGGCAGGATCCTGTTTGGCACCGGAGATGTCCCCGGGGGAGCGTCGATCCTTGAAGAGGTCATTTGTGATGAAATCTCCACCGGAGAGCCTCCGGAAAAAATATACGACCTTTTCTCTGAGTACGCATCTCTCCTCATGACATACCTGCCCACGTCAGAGGTTCGTGACCGTATCCGCAGTTTCGCCCTGTCCCGCGAAGAGTCCGTCGCCCGTGGTGCCGCCGGAGAGTTCTTTGCTTTTCTTGGTGACAACAAGGAAGCCAGGGAGTTTCTCCTTGACGCATACAAGCGTGATTTTCTCGAAGGGGGGCTATCCTATGCTCGTTTTCTTTTAAAATCCGGTGATACCGCTGAATCTGAAAAGGTCCTCCTCTATATAGCACGGAACGTCCGCCGTATCCCTGACCTCCAGCGGGTGGCATGTGCAGCCACTTGCCAGGAAAACGCGGTCAGCAGGATGCCCCGGCTCCTGAAATACCTCATAGATCGGCTTGGCAGTGGATCATCGCATATGAGTTACGAAGGTCTTGAGGTATATGCGGTCCTCCTTTTGAAACAGGGATTAAACCATGAAAAGAAGGAGGAACTCTCCGAGTGCAAAAGGCTCTGCCTGCTTGGCCTTGATGTGGTGCCCCCCCATTCCCTGGCCGTAAAACCTGGTGACTTTGCTACCCTCCTCCTGCGGTGCAAGGAGAGGATGCCTGTTGATTTCCCTATTCTTTCAGGTGAACCAGGTCAGACGCATGCCCTTGTAAACCCGCCGGAACAGACCCCGTTCGATGAGGGAGTCCTCACGGATGACGAAGGAAAAGTTTTTCGTTTCCTGAGGACACACGGCAGGGCACATGAACGCGAACTGCGGGAATTCATGGGCTCAAGGAGGATTTCCGGGCTTGTTGGCCAGATAATAAGAAAAGCCCGTGAACAGGGCATGGTTATAATTGAGAGGGATGGAATGAGTGAAAATGGAGAGGTTTACACCTATGTCGGTCCCTGAACGGATGGACGCCGTGACCCGCGAGAGCCTGAACATCATCAATGCGCTGCGGCGGGGGACCGTCCCAGGTTCAGGGCTTGGACGC
Organism: uncultured Methanospirillaceae archaeon; assembly: GCA_949319355.1. GTDB lineage: Archaea > Halobacteriota > Methanomicrobia > Methanomicrobiales > Methanospirillaceae > KLAP105. Next base: position 11,346 of record CASGHA010000193.1, read on the forward strand.
ATCGCTGTGGGGCTCGAAGTCGAGGGGCGGGCGATCAGCCAGCAACTTGATTATGTAGCGGGAGGCGGGGGTGACATCAAATGTGTCAGGGGTGACTATGGCAGTGGTAAGACATTTCTTATAGCCCGTGCGCTGGAAGAGGCCGGTACTAAAGGCTTTGTCACATCGCATGTGACCGTTTCTCCCGCCCAGCCCCTTTCCCGCCTCAAAAGTGTCTACCAGCAGATATGCTCCGGGCTGCGGACGAACGACGGAACCATAGGACTCAAGGGTATCCTTGATACCTGGATCTACCAGGTGGAAGAGCGGGTCATAGCTGTCAAAGGCCCTGAAATGGACGATAAGGGGCTCGAGGAAGCGACTGTCCGCGAAATCGAGTCCGCTCTCTCCGACATCAGCCGCATCAACTCTGCCCTGGCAGCCGGGATCAGGACCTACTACCTGTCGAACAATGCCGGCGACTTCCAGCTCTCACAGGCCGCAGTCGGCTGGCTGTCCGGAGAACCCAACATCGGGCGGGAGTTCAAGGCAAAGGCCGGGATACGGGGTGAGATAGATGATAGTATCGTCGTTCCGTTCATCAGGGGACTTGTCCGGATCCTGACCGGGGCAGGATACCGGGGTCTTGCCATTGCCATTGACGAGGCGGAAACCATGCAGGGCCTCGCAAAAGCCCAACGAGATAAGGCGTATGCCAACCTGTCCACCCTGATAGACGGTCTTGACCGGGGAGACCTCCCCCATTGTTTCTTCCTGGTAACAGGGACACCCGCCTTTTTCGAAGGCCCCAGGGGGATCAGGTCCCTCCCCTCCCTTGCAGACCGCCTGTCGGTCAATTCTGTCGACGGGTACCCCAATCCCCGCCAGCCCCAGATCGCCCTTTCCCGTTTCGATATCAAAAAACTCAGCCAGGTCGCAGAAAAGGTCATTGCAGTCTACTCGAAGGCATACCGGGAGGTTGACAGGACCCGGGTGTCACACCGGTTCGTCAAGGCGATGATACAGAAGGTCACCAGCAGGTTTGGTGGAAGAGTGGATGTCATCCCCCGGTTGTTCCTGAGAGAACTGGTTGATGTCCTCGACAAGTGCGAGCTGTACGAGGATTATGACCCCTGGAAGAGCTATGAGTTCGACGCAGTGCAGCTCCCGGAGGGTCTCCGCGCCGAGGAGGAAGCAGCCATCATTGTAAAGTTCTGATCCCCACAAAATCCATCAGGATTTCAATTCAAATGGATTTTATCCCCGTTTTTTTCACGTCGAATCCTTACTGACCGTGCATGGCAGTCAAGTCCTTCGGAAGAGGCCAGGTCCTCGGTGATGTCACCTATGGCCTCCAGTCCCTCCCGGCTGATCATCTGTACCGTCGAAGTCTTGACGAAATGAGCAACTGAGAGACCTGAGAACGTCTTTGCATAGCCGGCAGTCGGCAACACATGGTTGGTCCCTGATGCATAATCCCCACAGCTCACAGGGGTGTAGGGGCCGATGAAGACCGAGCCTGCGTTCCGTACCGATGAAAGAACGGAAAGAGGGTCTTTCACCTGGACCGAGAGGTGTTCAGGGGCTATCTGGTCTGAAATGGTTACCGCTTCCCTCAGGTCCCTGACGATTATATAGCCGGCCCGCGGGAGCGACCGGGAGATGATCTCCTTCCTCTTTGATCCTTCAAGCATCGCCGCCATGGAATCAGCCACCTTACCGGGGAGGACGGCATCATCGGTGATGAGGACTGCACCCGCATCAGGGTCATGCTCGCACTGGGCGAGGATATCCGCGGCGATGAACTCAGGGTCGGCGGTGTTATCTGCAATTATTGCAATCTCACTCGGTCCTGCCGGGAAGTCGGTCTCGACGGAGCCCCTGAGGAGCACCTTGGCAGCGGTCACATATGCGTTTCCCGGCCCGACGATCTTTTCGACGGCTTTAATGGACTCCGTTCCCAGGGCCATAGCAGCGATGGCCTGGGCACCCCCTACGCAGTAGGCCTCGTCTACACCGGCGATATCCATGGCCACGAGGGTCAGGGGACTGACGGGTGGCGGAGTACAACAACAAATTCTGTTCACCCCCGCGACCCGTGCCGGTACGGTGCACATCAACACGGTGGAAGGGTAGGAAGCGCGTCCTCCTGGAATATAGGCACCAATCCGCGAAAGTGGCGTTGTCTTCATGCCAAGAATGATACCCGGTTCAAGCTCGGTGAGCCAGAGGTCCTTCTGTTTCTGGAGCTCGTGGAATGCCAGGATGCGGTCATGCGCCTTTTTCAGGGCACCGACAATACGGCCATCGACGAGGTGATATGCCTCCTTCCAGGTATCCTTCGGTATTGCAAGGTCTCCCAGGTCAGTGTGGTCGAACCGCCTGGTTAACTCAAGAAGCGCACTGTCGCCATGTGCCCTGACCTCCGCTATTATGGTTGAAACGGCTTTTTCAACCTCTTCAAGGGATTTTTTCCGTGATGCGGTCCACTGGTCAGCGGTGGTCGGGGCAAACATCGCTTCTGGTTGGGCCCGGGTGAGGTTTAAGAGTATGGGTGAACCGTTCATCTCCCCCGGATTCTTACTTCTGGCAGAACCTCCCGTCTGCACGGAATGTTATGACCATCTCTTCCTTTTCTTCAAGCCACCCCGCTTTTTCCTCCGGGTATGCATCGAATAAAGGGACATATGGCTTGATATCCAGCAGGGGAGTCTCATCACAGATGTCGATATCCTCCACGATTATCCTGTTTTCTTCGAGATCGAGGAGTCTGACTGTTGATATCCCGATAGGGACAGGACGCCGCGGGGCACGCGTGGCAAAAACCCCTCTCCTGGTGGTGTCAAGAAACGGTGTCACCGCGAGGTCGAACCCCTCTGACCTGTCAAAGACATAGATGAGGATTATCCGGGAAAAACCTGCCAGGTCGGCGAGTCCCTCGAGGTATTCGGGGAACAATTCGACAGTCCCCCGCACACCCGCGGCCCCCCCTGGCTGGATGGGCATCCCCTCAGGCTGTGCATGAGGTGAATGAATAATGCCAATCGGGTCGAAACAGAACTTTTTCCCGTGAACCATGGATATCTAGGGCGAACGTATGATCCCGACTGCCTTATCCCCTTTGGTAATGACCAAAGCCGGACGGGGACTACTGGATATCGGGCAGGTGACGGAGGATACCTGCTTGGTTATTTGGGGAACAGCGCCAACCGGTATATGTGCGAATCGCAGTCCTCGCGAGCGGGAGCAGGGGCAACAGCATCTATATCGAGGACGGATCGGGTGCGCTCCTTGTCGATGCCGGGCTTGCGGCCAGGGAAGCCCTGAAAAGACTAGGGGCCGCCGGGGGAGACCCTGACAAGGTCCAGGGAGTCCTGGTGACACACGAACACCAGGACCATGTCCTCGGGCTGGACAGTCTCTCCTCGAAGCTGGGTGTCACGGTGTTCGGGACCCACGGGACGCTGTACGGGTGGAGGATGTCGCGGAAAAGGACGAAGCGGGAGCCCGACATCCATGCCCTCCATTACCTCGAAAGACAGGTCATTGGAGATTTCACCATTGAACCATTCCCGACATTCCATGATGCGGCAGAACCATGCGGCTACCTGATCGCGTCAGGGGATACCCGCCTCGCCGTCTGCACTGATACGGGAAACCTGAGCCCGGGCATCACCGGGATCTTCAGGAGGTGCGACGGCCTCGTGCTCGAGTCCAACCATTGTCCTGATATGCTGGCGACAGGACCGTATCCCGAAGTACTCAAACGACGGATACGATCAGGAAAAGGTCACCTGTCAAACCAGAAGACAGCGTCATGCCTGAAGGACCTCGGGGGAAACGTAGGGAAGGTGATGCTTGCACACCTGAGCGAGGTCAACAATACTCCCCATAAGGCGTTTGCAACTGCGCGGGATGGTCTTGGCCTGTATATCGACGATGTCATGATAACCGTTGCATCACAGCTTGGCCCTCTATCACCAGATGGGCGGCAGGAAATGACCATTTAGTCCTTCTGGGGAGGTTGCGGCCGCATTTTCAGGAGGTTTATACAGTACTGGTCTATCGAGTCGATGAGGACACGCTTGGCAGTCCTTGCCTTTTTATCATCATCAGAAAAGACATCTCCGGCAACATACTCGATGAGAAGCATATAGTGGTTTTTTTTACCAAGTCTCCGCTTGATGTCTTCGAGACACGCAAAGGCATCGTTCCGGTTGCCGACGACAATTTCAAAAATAAAATCAAGCAGCATCAGTACATTGGACGGGATATTCTTCTGGGTCGCCAGTGTTCTGAACCGGGCATAGGACGTAGGCTGGGACGTGACGATTGAGAGTTCGAGCCCGTAGTAGATGGGTTCGATCTCGTTCGGGTACTGCTGCATCATCTGCTTGATGACTGCCGCCGCCCCACCCGTGTCCTTTGCCTCGAGTTTGTACTGGAACAGTTCGCGGAGGAAGTCCATATCGTCGAAAAACCGTTCCGTTGCGATAGCGAGGAGTTCCGAGCGGATATCAACGTTGCCATCTTTCTTGGCCTTTTCCAGGCCCACGACCAGGTATTCCCGTTCCTGGGGGAACCATTCGATCGCCTGTTTGATCATGAACCAGAATATCTTGTTAATTTTTGCCTCAGCGACAATCTGGGGCAGACGGAGCCGGTTAATGGGAGGTTTTAACCTGATGAAATCGATCATCTCCTCCCGGGCTTTCAGGGCAAGGGCCGGCGGGATTAATTCCTGGGGGTTCCTCGTCGTAGAAGGGGGTGGGTTCACAGAAGAGAGGATATGGTAGCAGTATGCGATGGCAGGGGAGATGATAGCATCGATTTTTCTGAATTTTCTGAGAGATTCAACCGCTTCGCGGTACTTGCCCAGGTCTATCAGCTTGAACCCGTATATGATATCAAAGATAAGCCTGCCTGATATCTTTCGCTTGATACGGGCTGCATAATTGAAGAGCCTCTCGATGAACTCAATGTCTGCGGAACGGCTGCTCGTCTCGAGGACCTTGACCGTGACATCATCGATGACCTGGTCATGAACGGCATCACTGATGTCCGGGAACCCTTTCTCAATCCTGGACACGAGGTATCCGTAGAACAGGGGAATGTCGTTTTCAATCGTCCCGATGTTGGCCTCGACATAGGTGAACAGGTCCTGTTTCATCAGGGCGATCTTCTGTTCAATAATGGCAGCCGGCTGCCATTCATCACTCATTAACTCAGTTCGTACTGCCAGAGAGAATAAAAAGGTTCTTGATTTGAGAGGAGGCTCTTCGTCGGCATGTTTTGACACGGGAATAGAGACTACTCCAAATTTATATGCCCTCTGGCAGACCATCCATAACAGGATAAAAGAATGCTTTTTTCCGCGTTCACCGACCTTTGCGAGCGGCTTGAAGTGATATCGGGAAGGCTCGAGATGGTGGGTGTCCTTGCCGGTGTGCTGGAAGGACTTCCTGATGAAGAACTCCCGGTCTTTACCAGGTTCATCATGGGCAGGGTCTTCCCGGACTGGTCTCCGGAAAAACTCGGGATAGGTCCGAACCAGCTTTTCGATGCCATCGCATACGTTGCAGGTAAAAAGCGCGATGATGTGGTCCGCGAGTTGTCTGCCACAGGGGATATCGGGCTCACGGCTGAAAAATTCGTTGCTTCAAAGGTCCAGACCTCATTTTTCACGGGAGAACTCGGTCTTCTTGAGGTCTACCATGATCTCTCACGGGTTGCAGCGGTTTCAGGAAAGGCGTCTCAGAGGGAAAAAGGGCTCCTGCTCAGAAGGTTGTTCTCGGATGCCTCTCCCCGGGAGGCCAGGTACCTCGCACGTCTCATCATGGGCGACCTGAGAATCGGGATCGGTGAAGGAAACGTGCGGGACGCCATCATCCGTGCGTTTTCAGTGGACCAAATCCTCGTTGAGCACGCCTACCAGGCAATAAACGACCTTGGGGAGGTCGCCCTGCTTGCCCGGAAGGGGAACGAAGCCCTCCGGGAGGTCAGGATCCGGTTATTCCACCCTGTCAAGGCGATGCTCGCCCAACAGGGCGCTATAAGGACTGCCATTAACGAAAACGGGGAACTGGCAGCTGAGATCAAGTACGACGGCAGCCGGTTCCAGTTCCACAAGGAGGGGGAAAAATGCCGGCTGTACTCCCGCAAGCTCGAGGATGTAACCACCGCGATGCCCGATGTCATACGGCTCCTGTCAGGAGCGACACGCCATGATGTCATTATTGACGGAGAGGTCATCGCCGTCCGCGATGGAAAACCGCTCCCGTTTCAGACCGTCCTCAGGCGCTTCCGGAGAAAGCACGATATCGACGAGATGAAGGAGGAGGTCCAGCTTGTGCCGGTAATTTTTGATATCCTGTACCTCGATGGCCGGACGCTGATTGACCTCACGGTGAGTGATCGAAGGAACGTGCTGGTTGAATCTTTTTCGGGTTTTGTAGCCCCCCAGTTGGTATCAGGCGAACCAGGAGAAATTGAGCGGTTCTACCAGCGGGCGCTTGAAGAAGGTCATGAGGGGATAATGCTCAAGGTCCTTTCATCCGCGTA